>JAKAVX010000156.1:0-3031 GCA_021827465.1 Deltaproteobacteria bacterium
CTGCGCAAGGGCGAATTCGACGTGCTGGTCGGAATCAACCTGCTGCGCGAGGGGCTGGACATCCCGGAAGTCTCGATGGTTGCGATCCTCGACGCGGACAAGGAAGGCTATCTGCGCTCGGCCCGCTCGCTGATCCAGACGATCGGCCGCGCCGCGCGAAACGTGAACGGCAAGGTGATCATGTACGCCGACACGATGACCGATTCGATGCGCCGCGCGATCGACGAGACCGATCGCCGCCGCCAGAAGCAGGTTGCCTATAACGAGGAGCATGGAATCACGCCCGCGAGCGTCAAGAAGGCGATCGACGCGTCGCTGGTCGAGATGTACTCGCCCGAATGGGCCGTCGTGCCGGAAGTCGAGGAAAAGGCCGCAGAAACCGGCGACGAAGCTATCCCGCCCTACGAACTGCCGGACCTGATTTCAAAGCTCAGGCGCGAAATGATGGAAGCGGCGGAGGAACTCGACTACGAGCGCGCCGCCGAACTGCGCGACCGGATAAAGCGTCTCGAACGCAAGGTGTTCGGCCTCGATACCCCCGTTGCCGAACGTGCCGTCGCGCGTCCCGGACTCGCATCGGGCGCAGTCAACCATCGCGGCGGCAAGCGGGGCAGGGCGTCGAGAGCACCGGGCGAAGCGGGATCGCATGCGAGCGAGGCGGCGCGGGGGCGTCTCGAGAAGCACAAGGTTCCCGGCGTCAGCGAAGTCGGGCTGGATACGCGAAAGCGCCGCAAGGGCGCGGACGCGGCGACGGGGCTTGCGGCGGGAGCAAAGAGCACGGGCACTTCGCGTCAGGGCAAACTCAAGCTGGTGCCCGATCAACCGAAGGATTAGTGCCGCGCGCCGCACCGGTACTCATTTTGAGGTCGGCGCTTTCGCGGCGGTTTGCTAAAATGGCGGCCGACGCAATGGAAGATCGCGAGCTACTCAGGCGCACTTTCGATTCGCAGGCGGAGCTTTATCAACGAGCCCGCCCGGATTACCCCGAGCAAATATTCGACGATCTGTTCGAACTGGCCGCTCTCAAGCCGGGCGCGCGCGTGCTCGAAGTCGGCTGCGGCACCGGACAAGCGACGCGAGCGATGGCGCGGCGAGGATGCCGAGTCCTGTGCGTCGAAATCGGCGAGCATCTGGCGGCCGTGGCGCAGCGCGAGCTTGCCAAATTTCGCGATGTGGAAGTGTTCACGGCGCCGTTCGAGTCGTTCGAGCCGCGCGCCGGCGGTTTCGACCTTGTGCTCGCCGCCACCTCGTGGAGATGGGTCGATCCGGCCGTGCGCTATCAAAAGGCGGCTCGGATGCTTCGGCTCGGCGCGAGTCTGGCAATCATCGACGGCGGCCATCACGTTTTCCCGCCCGGCTTCGATCCGTTCTTCACGCAAATCCAGCGTTACTACGAATCGATCGGCGAGCATGCCGAGCGGTGGCCTGCGCCTGACGAAGTGCCTGACCTACGCGGTGAGATGGAGCAGAGCGGGCTGTTTAGCCCGGTTGAGATACGGCGCTACGTTTGGACTGTTGATTACTCCGCCGAAGGCTATATCGACGTGCTCAATACCTACTCCGACCATATCGCGATGGCCCCGGCAATGCGCCAGAGGATTTTCGCGGGCGTTCGCGAGCTTATGGGTGAACGGGCCGACAGGCCAATCCGCAAGCATTATCTGAGCATCCTGCACGTCGCCAAGCTCACGGAGTCCTCCGGACAGGGAGACAAAGGCTAGGCGCTCCCACGGCGCTCGCGAGATCCCTCGCGGGCGCTCAAGATGACGGCGACTGCGCCCCGTGGGCAATCCGATCCGCTCGGCGCCGCCGGCTGGAACATCCTCAACCGGCGGCCCGATTTGCACGGCCCGTTTGGTCAGAGCAACGTGTCAGTGCCGGCCCAGGCGCCCGCTCAGATCCTGGATCTTCAGCTCGCCCTCGCGCGTCTGGCCTCCGATCTCGAGGAATCTCTTCATGTTGCGCCGTCCGCTCTCGGTCCGGACGAGTTGCTGGAACAGATAGCTTTCGTCTCTAAGGCCTTCGGCCAGAGGCTTGTCGGCTGAATTGATTGCCTGCTTGGTGAGACGTACCGCCTCGACCGGAAACGACGCGATGCGCTGTGCCAGCCATTCGACGTACGGGCCGATCTGCGCCGGTTCAAACGCGCGGTTCAGATAGCCCCAGCGCTCCGCAGCGTCGGCGTCCATGTCGATTCCGCCGAGGATCACTTCGACAGCGCGATTGCGCCCGATAAGCCGCGGCATCCGCTGCGTCCCGGTTCCGCCCGGCAGGATCCCGAGCGGCACCTCCATCTGGTTCACGAACGTCTTGCCGCGCACGCCGAAACGCATGTCGAACGACATCGACAGCTCCGACCCGCCGCCTCCCACGCGCCCTTCGATCTGCGCGATGGTGACCTTGTTCATGAGCCGGAAGCGCTCGCACATGTCGTGATAGAAGGCGTTGGCGTAATCCTCGTGACGGGCGGGCTGATCGATCGGAAATTCCAGGATCGCGCCGACGTCGAAGTGCGCGATGAAGAAATCCGGGTTCGCGCTTCTGAGCACGAACACGAGCAGGTTTTCGTCCGCTTCGAGTTCGCTCGAAAGCCGGACCAATTCGTCCAACAACGGCGCGGTGATCACGTTGACCGGAGGATTGTTGATCGTGCCGTAAGCGACTCTTCCGCGGACCTCTACGGTTATGAGCTTGTATGTTTCGTAGGCCATTGCTTCTCCACCGGAGCCGCATCGATTCGAGACTCGGCGGCTCTTTGCGTCAGCTTTGCGGGGTTTTACCAAATTGCCGGCACAGCGCGATAACGGAAATCCGGGATTGGACCGAGGCCCGTCAAACGCCGGATACACGAACTGATGAAAGAGCACAAAGGCCGGTAACCGCGGCCGAGTTCTTCGGCAACGAGACCGTCGGGTGGCGTTTTTTTGGCAGGGAATGGGCGTCCGAATCCCGGCACGCGCAATCGGCTCGCCGGGTGCGGCGGTTGGTTGCGAGCTTCGGCCCTCGCCCCGCGCGTTATCTGGTGAGTACC
>JAKAVX010000156.1:3041-6592 GCA_021827465.1 Deltaproteobacteria bacterium
GTACCGCCATCACGCCGGGGTCGAACTCCTCGGCCTGATAACGCGTCAGCTCGGCGACCGGCACACCTGCGTGGAACTGGGCGGCCAGTCGATCGGGATCGAACTTCACGCCGACGGGGTTCTTCGCGAACGCAGCGCTGCGGAACCATCCCTTCAGTTCTTCGACGCTGTCCAGGTTGTCGATCTGCAGTTCGACCTTGTTGCCGTCCGGGTCGCGATAATACATCGAGGTGGTCATGCCGTGATTGATCGCCAGGACCGGCTCGATATCGAGCGCCTTGAGCCGTTCGTAGGTGGCGACGAGGTCGCCGAGAGTTGCGTACGTGTACGCGAGGTGATCGAGCCCGGCTGCGTCGTTTACGCGATCGATCACGCCGGGAAACGCCCCGATCGCGAGCCGATGATGCTCGTCGTCGTAGGTCATGAAAGCCATCATCTCGGTCGAGAAAACGACCTCGGCCTCCAGCACCGTGCAGTACCACTCCACCATCTCTTTCAACTTGTTGGTTCTGAGCACCGCGTGGGCGAACTTGGACGGAGCGATGCGGCGGCGCTCATCGGCTTTGCGGCTCGGCATTGAACTCATCGGGATTCCTCCTCGGCGGCAACGGGAATATCCCCAGCGTAGGACGCAGGCTAGCCGCGATCCATGCGACGCGCAACGGAGCCTCGGCCGCGGGTTTCATCGCCGAGACGAGCAGCGCCCAAAATCGAACTTGCGTTCAGGCGTGCCCGCTGGAAGTCTGATTCGGGGCAGGCGTACGCAGGGTGAGAACCGCTGGAGACGCTGAAACGCTGGAACAGGCGCGAACCCGGGAGTGTCGGAGACCACGTGGCGAGTGAAGCTTCATACCGGTTCGACTTCGATGCCGAACTGAAACGGCGGGGCCTTGCGCCGCTCATAAGACGCGAGCCGGCGACACTCCAGGTCAACGTCGGAAGGCTCTGCAATCAGGCGTGCCATCATTGCCACGTCGACGCCGGGCCTAAACGGACAGAGCGGATGGCGCGGCCGGTGGCCGAGCGCATCGTCGAGGCCCTTCGGCAAAATTCCCCGCTCGGAATCGTCGATATCACCGGCGGTGCCCCGGAGCTGAACGAGAACTTCCGTTTCCTCGTCGAAAATGCGCGCTCGCTCGGACGGCGCGTGATCGTGCGATGCAATTTGACGGTGATGCTCGTCGAGGGGATGGAGTATCTCGCGGGTTTCTACCGCGACAATCGGGTCGAGCTGGTCTGCTCGATGCCGTGTTACGGCAGGGAGAACGTCGATCGCCAGCGCGGCTCGGGCGTTTTCGCAAAGAGCATCGAGGCGCTGCGCATCCTGAACGGACTGGGATACGGCCGCCACGGCTCGGGCCTGCGTCTCGATCTCGTTTACAATCCGGTGGGCGCGTTTTTGCCGCCACAACAGCAGCATCTCGAATCAGACTATCGAGAGGAGTTGGGCCGCTCCTACGGAATCGTTTTCGATCGTCTGCTGACGATCACCAACATGCCGCTCAATCGCTTCGCCCATCAGCTCGAACTCGAGGGCAAGGAAAGCGAGTACATGAGCCTGCTGGTGAATCATTTCAACCCCGCGACGGTGCAAGGCCTGATGTGCCGCGATCTCGTGAGCGTCGGCTACGAAGGCACGCTCTACGATTGCGACTTCAACCAGGTGGCCGCAATGCCGATTCGCGACGAGTCGGGACGCGCGCTCACGCTATGGGACGTTGACGATTTCCGCGGATTTGCGGGGCGCTCGATCGCAACCGCGGCGCATTGTTTCGGATGCACCGCGGGAGCCGGCTCGAGCTGCGGCGGGTCGCTCGCCTAACGCACGTTGGCGTACCACTGGGCAAGCCGTGTCGGTGAGACACCGGCCAGATAAAGCGTCCTGATCGTCCACATCGTGAGCACGGTGCGCAGGATTCCACGCTTGCGCCATCGCCGCGCCGACGTAATCACACGCGATCTCAGGCAGGCAACACGCCCGGCACGCTTCATCCTGCGCGCGAAGTCGAGATCCTCGCACATCGGAAAGTCGGGAAAGCCGCCGAGCCCGGCGAAGACTTCGCGCCGGACGAAAATGGCCTGATCTCCCGTCCCGGTGCGGCTAAGGCGCGAACGTAGGCTTATCAGGTTGCCGATCAGTACGCAGAGCGGATGCGGATCGTCGAGCGCGACATCGAACCGGCCGCCGACAATGCCCGGATCGGCCATCGCCGCCGCGATATCGGCTTCGAACGAGGCGGGGACGATCGTGTCGGCGTGGACGAACGCGAGCACGTCGCCCGAGGCGGCGCCGCCGCCCGCGTTCATCTGGCGCGCACGGCCGCGCGGTGCGTCGATCACAAGATCGCACAGCGGGCGCGCGTTCTCGACGCTGCGATCGGCGCTTCCGCCGTCAACGACGACGATCTCCGCGTTGGGCGCTCCGCTTCGGAGCGCGCGCAAGGTCGCGGCGATTGCGCCTTCCTCGTTCAGCATCGGAACGACTACCGAGAGATTCATTCGGCGAAGATAAAAGCCCGGTGCGGCGCCGCGGCGGCGTTCAAAGTCCGAGTTCGCGGAGCGCAACGGCGGTTGCGGGGCAGGGGATTTCGGGCCCGGTATTGAGAGCGCGCGCGGCTGAGAGTTCGAGGCGGCGCTTCAGATGGGCGCACAGAATCGCGAGATCGTCGGGCCGATCCACGTCGTACCACCACGGTCCGAGCCGGTACGGATGGCCGCGCTCCTTGAGGCGTTGCAGCGTGTCGCTCATCACGCACGGCTCGCCCCATTTTACGCCGCGAAAAATGTCCGGCAGCGGTCCACGCACACCGATCAGGTAGTAACCGCCATCGAGCGTGGGCGCGAGCACAACCGGCGCCTCCTTGAGCAGCGATGCGCTTCGGGCGAGCAGCTTCGCCGGAAGCGTGGGAGTATCGGTACCGAGCAGGATTGCACCGCCGCTGTTGGTGAACGGGCGCAGCGCGCGCACCATCCGCTCGCCAAGATCGCCCGGCCCCTGATCGTAGATCCATGCGCCGTATTCGCGCGCGAGACAGCGGAAGTAGCGGCTTCGATGCGCTCCGCCGGGCGCGGCTCCCGCGATCACCAGTTCGGCCGGCTTCAGGTCATAAGCCTTGGCGAGAGTATCGCGAATGAAGGCGTCTGCCAGTCTTGCGGCTTTTTCGGAACCGACTGCGGGAATCAGCCGGCTCTTGGTACGGCCCGGAACGGGCTCGCGCGCGAAAACGATTATTGCGAGATGGCGCATCCGAGAGCGAACCTTGCCGTTGCCGTTAGTCGCTATCCTGTATGACCGATTTACCCCGCCGCGCGGCGAGGCCTCAGGAACCATCGAGCAAGTAAGCGCTACTTCTCGAACGACGGACCCGAAAAACCTCCCGGAAGCGTCAGTTGCGGCGCGCCCGCGCGATCGAATATCGAGCCGCCCGCCGTGAGCCCTCCGTCAACTACCATCGCGGTCCCCGTCACCCATTCCGACTCGTCGCTGGCGAGGAACAGCGCCATGTTGGCGATATCGTCGGGAAGTCCGGCGCGCGGGATCGGCTGTATCT
>JAKAVX010000157.1 GCA_021827465.1 Deltaproteobacteria bacterium
AATCTGCTGACGCTTCAGCGGGCGGAAAAAACTACCCCGCAGATCCTCGACGAGCCGATCAAAGGGCCGATTCTGATCACCGGCCTGCCGCGCAGCGGAACGACTTTCCTGCACAGTCTGCTCGCCCTGGATCCGTCCAACCTGGCGCCGCTCTGCTGGGAGACGATTTATCCCTATCGCGATCCCCGCCGATCGCCGGCAAAGCCCGACCGGCGTCCCGAGACGGTGGATCGCCAATTCGCCGCTTTCGTCAGGATGGTTCCGGAACTGCCGAGCCTCCATCCGATGTCGGCCTGCTCGCCGCAGGAATGTATCGAGATCCAGGCTCACGTTTTCAGGAGTTACCGCTTCGACGCGACCCATAACGTGCCTTCGTACCGCCGCTGGCTGGATGAAACCGATCACGAAATCGAGTACCGCTTTCACAAGCGGTTCCTTAAGCATCTGCAACACTCGAAGGGGCCAGGGCGCTGGGTTCTCAAATCTCCCGATCACATCTTCATGATGAACTCCATCCGGACCGTCTATCCTGACGCGCGAATGGTTTTCGTCCATCGCGAGCCGATGGAAGTCCTGCCCTCGGCGGCGAGATTAACCGAGATTTTGCGCCGCCCGTTCACACGCGCCATCGATCGGGTTCGGATCGGCCGCGAGGTGATGGAGCGATGGCAGATGGGCGCCTCGCGATTGATCGCAGAAGCTGAACGCGACCGCCAATCGCGCCGGATCTTGCACATCCGCTATCGGGAGCTGACTGCGGATCCGCTCGGATCGGTCGCCGAACTTTACCGCCATTTCGGTCTCACCCTCGGCGACGACGCGAGGGCCCGGATACGGGACTACCTGGCGGAGCGGCCCCATGGCGGGTATGGGCAGAACTCGTACCACCCCGAGGACTTCGGCCTCGACCCCAAAGTGGAGTGGCAGCGGTTCAGCGAGTACAGAGACTATTTCGGGATCGAAGGCAGAAAAGAGGCGGCCCGCGCGGCCGGCCGGTTTCGAGGCGGCTTCGCCCGCGCGCCGGTTTCGAAAGCGACGAAAGCAAGCTGATGCGGCGCGAGTTGGCATCTGGACCGCTTAACGATATGCGTGAGATTCGCGATGCCCGAAAGGTGGCGCTGGCTTTTTCCATCCTTGCGCTGATAGCCGGAAGCGGCGGCGCGGGGCTGCTCGTCTATCACTACGGTTTCAAAGTTATAGCGGACGCGCTCGTCGCAATGGGCGCGGCAGGCTTCGCCGCCGTCATCGCATTTCATCTGGGAATCGTGGCCGTGTGCGGCGTCGCATGGTTTGTCCTGGTGCCGGAGTCGAACCGGCCGTCGCCGTGGGCCTTCATCCTGGGCCGCCTGGTCCGCAACGGCGCTTCGGAAGCGTTGCCGCTCTCGCAGGCGGGCGGCTTCATAATGGGTTCGCGCGCCGCTACCGCAGCCGGTCTGCCGGGCGCGATGTCGGTCGCGTCGACCGTCGTCGACATCACGATGGAGTTGCTGGGCGAGTTGATCTTCGTGGCCGTAGCGCTGGCTATTCTCGCGAGAATGCATCCCGGAACGGCGCTCGAGAGTTGGGTTGCGACGGGTCTGGTTGGGGCGACGGTCGTCGCGATGGTTTATGCGATGGCGCAGCGGCGCGGATTCGCCTTCATCGAGCGCGTCGCGAACCGGGCGCCGCAGGGCGCGGGGCTCGCGGCGGGCGCGGCGACACTGCAGGGCTGCATGGACGACATCTACGGACAACTCCGTGGCCCGCTGCTCGGCTTTCTTCTGCATCTGGCATGCTGGCTGGCGAGCGCGGTCGAGGCCTGGTTCGCGTTGAAGCTGATGGGGACGTCGCCGGGATTTGCGGTGGTTCTTTCTATCGAGGGCCTTGTGAGCGCCGCACGGGCGCTGGCCTTTGCGGTACCGGGCGCGCTCGGCGTGCAGGAGGGTGCGTATGTCGTCGTGGGCGCGATGTTCGGTGTCAGCCCGGGCGTGGTGTTGGCGTTGTCCCTGCTCAAGCGCGCGCGGGATCTGGTGCTCGGCGTGCCGCCGCTTGTTGCGTGGCAATTTCTCGAAGGCAATCGCATCTGGCGCCGGCGCGCGCCGCGTGAAAACGCGATCGATACTCGCCGTACGCCGCAACCCGCCGCGGCTTTGGCCGACGATCGGAGGCGGCAAATCTTCTGAGCGATCTGACACGCTCCCGCCGATGAACAATCAAGGCTGGCTGGCTGAGCGTTCGATTCGCGGCGTCTTCCAGATTGACAGGTCGCGGGCGACGAGCGTCTCGACGCCTTCGACCTCGCTCGTGAACTTCTCGCGCAATCGGGCTTTCAAATCGGCATCCAGCGGCGGAATCGCACGGCTCGACCGTTCGAGCACGGACTCGAGCAGCTTTCCGAAACGCACCCATTTGAGCAGTCGCCGCGGCATTGCGACATGCGCCAAAACCGAATCGCGCATCTGAACGGCCAGTTTCTTCACCGTCGGATGGCGCGGCTGCCGAAAGGTCTCCGAATTATGCACCGGCGTGAAATCCTTGGCCGACAAGTTCTGCCGCGGGAGACCGAGGTAATCGAAGATTTGCTCCGCGTACTGAACAGGCTCATGCACAAGGCTTTCGTACACCAGCACCAGCACGCGCTCGGGCCCGAACAGTTTCATCCACTCCGACAGATGGAACACGTAGCGCGACGACTCGATCATCTCGGCGTCGCCGCGCACGGATTCCAGGAACGAACCGCGCAAGAGGCCGGCGCTGAGTTTCAGCCTGTAAAGCGAGTACAGCCGCTCGACCGGTTCGCGAAGGCTCACGATTATTTTGACACCGGGCAGAGAGTCCGCGATCCGCTCCCGCGCACAGGCGCTATGGAAATAGGTCGGCGCGATCTCGCCGGTGGGAACTCCGGACCGAGCATGTTTGAAATGCCGCGCGTACCAGTCGAGCCCGAGCCGGAAGCGATTGTCGAAAAATCTTGTTTCCTTTGCTCTCTCGGGAAGATTGACGTGTCCTCTCAGCAGCGTATGCAGCCACGTGGTCGCGGTCCTGGGCGGTCCAACAGCAATGAAGTTCGGCAATCGCTCTGAAGTCAACTTGCGTAGTGCGGGCGATGACAATTGACAAATCCTGACCGAGATAGTGCATATCGCCGCAGGGCAAGTCCACTGTCGCAGCACGATCGTTCTTCAGGCTTTATCGGCATCTATCGTGGGTTGCCTTGAGGCCATCGAACGTCGATCATCAATAATCACCGACTACGCGGTTAATGTGGATTCAGTCGGCCCCTAACCTTCATGCAGATCAACGCGAATCCCAGAACCAGCAACGCGGAATTGCCGGCGCCGGAGCGCGCACCGGCTGAAGCTGCGCATCTGGCGCCAGCGCTGGTGGTGAAGGGGCTGCGCAAGCTCTATGGCACAACCGAGGCCGTAGCGGGCGTGGACTTTGAAGTCCGCGAGGGCGAAGTCTTCGGGCTTCTCGGCCCCAACGGCGCGGGAAAGAGCACCACGATCGCGATGCTTTCGACGGAGATACCGCCGACCGAGGGCAACGCGGCACTGTTCGGCCACAGCGTCCGCAGGGAACCGCAGTTCGTGCGGCGCATGGTTGGAGTCGTGCCGCAGGAGCTTGCGATCTACCCGATGCTGACCGCGGCGGAGAATATCCGTTTCTTCGGACGCATGTATGGTCTCAAGGGCCGGATTCTCGAGAACCGCGTCGACGAATCGCTGGAATTCGTCGGCCTGCAGCGCCAGCGGGACAAGACCGCCGGAATAATGTCGGGTGGGATCAAGCGCCGGCTCAATCTGGCGATCGCGCTGGTGCATCGCCCGCGCCTCATCCTGCTCGACGAAGCCACCATCGGCGTTGACCCGAACGCCCGCGAGCACATCTTCGATATAGTCCGCGACTTGAGGGACGCCGGCAGCGCCATCCTATACACCACGCATTACATGGAGGAGGCGGAACGGCTTTGCGACCGTATCGGGATCATGCACGAGGGAAAGCTTATCGCGACCGGCAAGCTGGACGCTCTTCTTAGCGCCATGGACTACGCGGAGATTATTGAGGTGCGCGGGCTTCCGCCGGATATCGATCTCGCGGCCCGTTTCGACTTCGACGGTCTGCGCGGAGTCGAGAAATCGGAGCGCGTGACACGGCTCTATGTCCAAAGCGCCGAGGCCTTCCTCGAGCCGCTGCAGGAGATAATAGCCCGCTCCGGGCGCCGCGTGCAGTTGAAGATCGAGCCTGTCGGCCTTGGCAACCTGTTCCGCTCGCTGACCGGAACGGAACTGGGCGAGTGATGCGCCGGCTCGCTCTCGCCGGCGCGGTATTGCTCGCTACGATGGCGGCCCTGGCGGCGCCGGCGCGGACCACACCTGCATTAACGCCGATGCAATACACGCGCACGACGCTCGAGCAGGTCAACGGAATCATGGCGAGCGGCGCGACGCACAATGAGAAGCTCGCCGACTTGTCGAAGGTGTTCAACAACTTCCTGGATACCGACGCGATGGCGCGGGCGGCGCTCGGGAGCCATTGGGCGATTTTCAATCCCGCGCAGCGCGTGGAGTTCCTGAAGCTCTTTCACGTCATGATCGAAAGAGCATACGTGCAGAAGCTGATGCTCTTCGAAAATCCGAAGTTCGAATATGTCGGCGAGATTGCGATGAACGCCGGCGCGCGCGTGGACACGAAAATAGTCACGCCCGGCGATAAGTTCTCCGTCGCCTACGAGCTTCGGGCCGAGGGCGATCGCTGGATGGCCACCAGCATCACGGTCGAGAAGGTCAATCTCATTTCCAACTATGCCGCGCAGTTAAACCGACTGCTTTCGCGCTCCCCGGTCGAAGACGTGCTCGCCCTGATGCGCAGGAAGTACGGCGGCTCGGGGACGGTCAAGTGAAAGCGCTCGTCGTCATGATGAAGGACCTGCGCCTCATCGTGCGCGATCGCTCGGCCCTGTTTTTCCTGCTGCTGGTTCCGATCGTGGTAATCCTGGTGGTTGCGGAAACGCAAGCCGAGAAGTCGAAGAACATCGTCTTCCCGGTGGTAAACGAGGACCGCGGACCGGTCGCCTCCGCTCTTATCAAGGCCTTTCGCGAGCACCTGGACGTCCGCCTCGTGGACCGCGCAACGGCCGAGCGATGGGTCGCGGTCCAGGACAAGGCTGCGGCTGCACTGGTTCTTCCAAAGGGGATGAGCAAGCGCTATCTCGGCGAAAAGCCCTCGAAGATAGAACTGCTAACCGATCCGGCCCGATGGAAGGATCTTGCCGCCATCAAGGTGATCCTGCTCCTCGCCGACCGCGAGACCGCGTCGCTGGCCGATCCGTTCCACGAGGATCTAATCACGATCGATGAGAAGAGCCTGACCGGAAAGCGGCTTCTGTTCTCCTCGCTGGAGCAGCATATCCCCGGCTTCAGCCTGATGTTCGTCCTGTTCACGCTGGTCTTCAGCGTGTCGATTGGCCTTCGCGAGGAGGAAGTGTGGGGCACCAGCCGAAGGCTTTTGGTCGCGCCCGCGTCGCGCGCGTCGATACTCGGGGGGAAGCTGATGGCGCGCGTGATTATCGGCGTCGCCCAGTTGCTGCTGCTGTTGCTGTTCGGTCATTTCGTGTTCGGCCTTACGCTTGGCCGCTCGCCGCTTGCCCTGTTGCTGGCGTCGACGGCGATCGTGTTCTCGATGGGAGCGTTCTCGATAATCGTCGCGGCGATCGCGCGCACCCGCGAGCAGATCATCCCGGTCGGGATGAGCGTGGTCTTCATCCTGGCCGCGCTGGGCGGGCTATGGTGGCCGTTTTACGACCAGCCGAAGTGGATGCAGATGATCGGGGACGGCGCGATGACTTCCTGGTCCATGCTCGCGATTCAGGATGTGATCCTGCGCGATCGAGGCGTCGTCGAGGTCTGGCGCTCGCTGTTGATTCTGACTGCCTACGGAGCCGTCTGCTTCGCGATCGGACTGCGCCTGTTCCATTACGGGCGAAGCCAGCGCTCCTGAGACCCCGTATCCGCTAGAACACCAAAAAGCGCACCGCAAACCGCCCGGGCCGGCAAGCGCCGGCGATTGGCTCCGGCGCTGCGGGGGAAGCCCTTCCCCAACCGCAAATTCGGCGCGTCGCCCGAAGTCGCCCGGATTCCCCGTTCGTGCGCGGCGGCGCGCGGTACGCAGGTTGCTCTGAATATGACGCTGCGCGCGAGGCACGGCAAAAGATCAAACGGATTGGGGTTCGACATGCCCGGTGATGCACTCCCAATGAGCAGCGCGGTGCCGTTTTCCGCGGCATACCGTCCGCTTGAAGGTTGCTTCGACGAGATGTTCCTCGCGGACGGATCGGCGCGCCCGGGATATGAGCCGGTGGCGCAGGCAATCAAAAGCAGCCCTGATCTCGCCGGCCTGCAGGCGCTGGCCGAGCGGATGCTGCTCAGGACCGGTGTCACCTTCAACGTGTATGGAGAGCGCGCGGGGGCCGAACGGATTTTCCCGTTCGACGTGATTCCGCGAATTATCGACGCCGCGACGTGGCAGACGCTGGAGGCCGGGCTGATTCAGCGGGTCAGGGCTCTGAACGCTTTCGTCGCCGACGTATATGGCGAGGGACAT
>JAKAVX010000158.1 GCA_021827465.1 Deltaproteobacteria bacterium
CGACTCCGCGTGGAGCCGCCTTTCAAAAGATCTTCGATGAGCTGCTTACTTCGCCTTCGCCGATTTCGCGGAGAAGGGATTCTCGTGTGCCCTGAGCGCCAGCAATTGCAGCGCCGAGCCCACATCGAGCTCCGAATATTTTTGATTCGCGTACAACGCGTTGAGCCGCTTGACGGCCTGTTGCGAGGTCAGCGCCGACATCGACAGCTCATTGGCGAGCTGGCGAATTATCTTGCGCGAGCCTTTCCAGTGAAACAGGTCGCCCGCGACGGTCAGCGTGTTGAGCTTTGCCACGCTGACACGCATCGCATCCGCGTAACCATAAACGTAGCCGTCCTTCGCCGGGCTGCTCAACTTGTTCCAGAAGGAACCGTTGTGTGAGATGCCTGGCGACGCGAAGACGACAGCCCAACTCATCAGAAAACCGGCCACTACGCCGGCGCCAAATTTTTTCATTTCTTTTTCGTGCGCTCCCTCGGCGCTCCCCGCCCCATCCACTGAGGGACTTTTCTAGCAGAAATACGCAACCCGCGCAAAAACGTTACAAATCCGGTCCGATCCAACTTTTGCTATGCCATGTTGGTAACATCGTTTTCCGAGTCTGCGCAGCATTTAAAGCTCATCTTCGCAGATTTTGGCTAAAGCAAAGTAAAGCTCTGGCCGCTTGCTACCGCCGCTGCCCCGATTGCCCCGCTTCACCCCCCGATGTCATGATCTTTTCAAGCGTTCGCCTGATTTCTCATGTCTATATACGAAGAAGTTCTTGATTTCATCGAACGGCCGGATCCTTCGCAATTCGGAGCACTTGCGCTCGCGGTGTTTCGCCATCAGTTCGAGCGCGTCGAGCCGTATCGCGATTATTGCCTGTCGATAGGTGCGCATCCGGGCAGCATACGGTCACTGGATGAAGTCCCCGCGGTCAGCACGCTCGCCTTCAAGTATGCCGCGCTGGAAAACCGTGACTCATTCGGTCCCGGTGAGAGCCTGGTCTTTTTCACGAGCGGAACGACTATCGGGCGCGACGAGCGCGGGCGTCACGTCGTCCCGCGGCCGGAAGTTTACCGCGCATCCGCGATCGCCCATCTTCGCCGCATGCTGTTTCCCGACCGGATGAGGCTTCGGATGCTCGCGTTGCATCCCGACGCCGCTCGGATGCCCGAATCGTCGCTCGCCAGGATGATAACCTGGTGTGTCGAGGAGTTCGGCCTCGGTCCCGGCGTATGCGCGGCCGACCGCCACGGTCTCGACCTGCGGATGGCGACGCGCGTCCTTGCTGAAGCCGAGCGTGACGATGCGCCGGTCTGTATCCTTGGAACCACGGCCTCGATGGGCGCGCTCTTCGCCCGTATCGACGAGAGCGGAAACCGATTTCGGCTCGCCGCGGGCTCGCGCGTGATGGACACCGGCGGAGCGAAGGGACAGGCCGCGCCGATGGACCCGGCCGAGCTAATCCGCGGATGCGTTGAGCGGCTCGGAATCGAGCCCTCGATGGTGATCAACGAATACGGAATGACGGAGCTCTGCTCGCAGCTCTACGACGCCACCTCGTTCAACTCAGCCGACGCGGGAGAGCCGGGACGGCGCGCGAAGATCGCGCCCGCGTGGCTCGGCTGCGCGGCGGTTGATCCGGTGACGCTTCGGCCCGTAGTCGAAGGGCAATACGGACTGCTTCGCTTCTTCGACCTTGCCAATGTCGGCTCGGTATCGTGCGTGCTGACCGAGGATTTTGGGCGCGTCGAGAACGGGCGGGTTTATCTCGCGGGACGAGCCGCGATGGCGGACATTCGCGGATGCGCGCTCGGTATCGAGCAATTCGAAGCGCATCAACGCGCCGTCGCGGGCGGTGAGCGGGGATGAGCCGGCAATCGGAAGTGTTTGAACGCGCCGAGAGCGCCGATTCGCCGCTCGGAATTCCCGCGCCGCTTTCCGCCGCCGAGTTGCGCGCTCTTGCCAGTCGGCTTGCGCTGGAAAGCGAGCCTGCGCCAGGGCCCCTCGAAGCCGCGGCGGGTCTGGCAGCGGTGTTCGAGCGATGGCGCGTGCGCGGGTTTCCGGCGCGCGCGCATACGATCGCGCGAATCGCGGAGCGCTCCGGGATGTCGCGCGAACTGCTCGAAGAATCGCTCGACGCGCTTCTTGCGCCGTTCACCGCGGACGCGTTGGACGCTTTCGCAAAGCGTGTGAAGCGCCGACTTTCGGGTGTGGGCGCGTTCGTGATGCCCGCGAACGTGCCCGGCGCGGGACTTCATGAACTGGTCGCGGCGATGCTCGCGGGCGCAACCGCGCTCATCAAGGTTTCCTCGCGCGAGCCGTTCTTCTTCGCGGAGCTGACGGCGTCGCTGTCCGAAACGGCGCCAGACATTGCAGCACGGACAGCGGTCGTGTTCTTCGACCGGGAGAATCCCGAGCTTGCGGCCGCGATGCTCGATTCGAGCGATTTCGCGGTGGCGCTGGGCGCGGACGAGACGGTTTCGCGCCTTCATTCCCGTAGGCCCTTCTTCGGCTTCGGAAGCCGTGCGAGCGGCGCCTTCGTGACGCTAAGCGCGCTCGACAGACGCGGTCCGGAAACGGCCGCGGCGCTCGCCCGCGACGTTACGCTGTTCGAGCAGCAGGGATGCCTTTCGCCGCATCATATTTTTCTCGAGTGCAGCGACCCGGCCACGGCGGCGAGGTTCGGCGAATCGACGGCCGAGGCGCTTTCGGCGCTCGCTGAGCGGCTTTCGCCGGCGCGGCTCTCTTTCGAGGCGGCGTCCGCGATCCGGCGCGTGCGCGAAAGCGCGCGATGGAGACGGCTCGGCGGGCGCAACGTGACGCTTTGGGAAGGGCGCGGGATGGCATGGACGGTGGTGCTCGATCCCGAGGCGCGCTTCCAGCTCTCGCCGGGCTACAGAACCGTCACGATAACTCCGCTCGCGAGCCTCGGCGATTTCGAGCAACGGCTCGCGCCGATGCGCGGAAAGCTCGAAGCGTTCTCGGTGACGGCGGGCGCGTCGTCGGCCGAAGCCGCGGCTGAGCTGCTCGGGCGGCTCGGAGTCGCGTGGATTTGCGAACCGGGCTCGATACAATCGCCGCCGCTCGAATGGAGACACGGAGGCGGAGGTTTTCTCGATTTCGTGACGGGTGCGGGGCGATGACCGAGCGCAAACGCCAGTTCCTGCGCCATGTCGCGCAAACCTCGGATGCGCCGATGGGGCTCGAAGTGCTCGACGCGCGGGGCTCGTGGCTCAGATGCGCCGACGGGCGGACGTATCTCGATTTCATCGCGGGTATCGGAGTGAGCGCGCTCGGTCACGGCCATCCTGCGGTCCTTCGCGCGATCGAAGAGCAGGCGCGCCGCCATCTGCACGTCATGGTTTACGGCGAGTACGTGATCGACGCGCAGGTCAAACTCGCGCGCCGGCTCGCCGAGTTGCTGCCCGACGGAATCGAGCGCGTTTACTTCACCAACAGCGGCGCGGAGGCGATCGAAGGCGCGCTCAAGGCGGCGCGCAAGCGTACAGGGCGCGCGGGGTTCGCCGCCTTCGATGGCGCCTATCATGGCGACACGATGGGCGCGCTCGCCCTTTCGGGAAATCCGGTGTTTCGGGCGCCGTTCGAGCCGCTGCCGGGTCCCGTGATTCATCTGCCGTACGACGACGCGGACGCGCTCGGCGCAATCGATTCGAGTATCGCGGCGGTGGTCGTCGAGCCGGTACAGGCCGAGGGCGGCGTCAGGATACCCGGCGCGCCGTTCATGCGGACGCTTCGCGAGCGATGCGATCGGGTGGGCGCGATGCTGATTTTCGACGAAGTGCTGACCGGTTTTGGAAGAACCGGGCGGCTCTTCGCGCTGGAGCATTCGGGCGTCGTGCCGGATATCGTCGTGCTCGCCAAGGCTCTCGGCGGCGGGCTTCCGCTCGGCGCGTTCTGCGGGCGCGACGAGACGCTCTCGACGCTCGCGCACGATCCGCCGCTCGGCCATATCACGACCTTCGGCGGCCATCCGCTTTCGTGCGCCGCCGGTCTCGCCGCGCTGGAGGTTGTCGTGTCCGAAGGCCTGGCGGATCGCGCGGACCGGATGGGACGCGAACTGATCGAAGGCATTCGCGGATTTGACGCTCCCGAGATAGCCGGCGTGCGCGGAATCGGGCTTTTGGTCGGGATCGAATTTCACGACGCCCGCTTTGCGCATCGCTTCGTCGCCGAAACCGTCGCTAACCGCGTGGTTATCAACTGGACGTTGAACGCGGAGCGGGTGGTCAGGCTTGCGCCGCCGCTGACGCTGGAAAACTCGGATCTGGAATTCGCGCTCGATGCAATGGGCCGGGCGCTTGCCAGTGCGGACGAGTGGGTGAAGGATCAGGCTTGAGCGGCGACCTGGCGCCGAAGAAAAGGGGGTTTCCGGACTTGCGCGGGGACAATCTCGGGCGACGCATGCAGGGCTCGGCTGCGAGCAGCGGCGCATTCGCCAGCGAAGACGAAGCCGCGATCCGGGTGCTGCGCACCAGCGGCTCGATCGCGATTTTCTTCCTCGTCACCTATCTGATCAATGATCTCGACGGGGACCTCTCATCGTCGTCGATTCTTGCCTTCTATCACTGGGTCACGATCTCCGCGGCGCTGCTGTTTTTCGGCGTCACCTGGACCTCGGTGTTCCGCCGCCATTGGAGGTTCTGTGTCCTGGGCTTCTCGATCGCTCTGCTTGCGATTTTCATCCTGATAAGCGCGCAGACCCGCGATCCGGATTCGCGCTACGTCGCAATTCTGCTGTTTCCGATCGCGACCGCGTCATTCGTCGACTGGGGATGGCGCTGGCAGTGCGTGATGAGCGCGGTCTGCATCGCGCTCTACGCGCTTGCGCGCAGGGTGGTGCCGCTCGTGGCCGACGATTCGGTTCCTCGATGGCTTGGCCTGTTCGCGGCGGTGACGCTTGCGCAGGCGACGGCGCTGTTCATGCAGAACTACCGCGAGCGGATAAGGGTGCAGTTGCGCCAATTGATTGACGCCGCCGCGCTTCGCGAGAGCCAGGTCGCGACCATGGCCCACGATATCCGAAGTCCGCTGGCCGCGATCTCCGGCTTTGTCGAATTGCTGCAGGACGACGAGCTCGACCCCGAGGAACGCGAGGCTTTGCTCTCACGTATCGGGTCGACCGCTTGGAACATGGACCTGACGGTGGCCAACGTCCTCGACCTTTACCAGATCCAGGAAGGGCATCTGCCCGCCGCCCGGGCCCGTATCGACCCGAACCAGGCCATAGCCGACGCCGTCGAGCATTGCGAAGCCCAGGCCGCGCGCAAGGGACTCAGGCTTACCGCCGAGTGCGCATCGCTACCCGAAATCGAAGCTGACCCGCGCCATCTCGAGCGCGTGGCGAGAAATCTGCTCGCCTACGAGATCGGACGGCTCGGTGAGGGCGAGATCCGCCTTCGAGCTTTTAGCCGCGACGACTCGATCGTAATCGAGGTCAGCGACGACGGTCCGAGCCTCTCCGCCGAGCAGCTTGGAACGCTGTTTCTGCGCCCGGGCCAGGGCCGCGGCCCGCGCTCCAGTATCGGCCTTTACATTACCCGCGTGATCGTCGAGTCGGCGGGCGGCAGGGTCGAAGCGAAGCCTTTCGCCGACAGCCATGGTCTCGCGCTGAGCGTGCGAATCCCGACATCGGCGCAAGGCCAGGCCCTGGACAGTTGAATGTGCGGGCAGGCCCAGGCAGGGCTGCCTCTATTGCCCGCAGGAAGCGAATGTTTTAGCGTCAGCTTGTGCATCTGGACTCGTGCGAGGCCCGCTCATCGTCTGCGTCGTGCGCAAGCGGGCCCTGCCTTGAAGCGATTTACTCCCGGATTCGGCGCCTTTGGCGCGCTTCGTGAAAAGACCGCCCGGAGAATTTGAGCTTATCGCGCGCTTGGTACGCGGACTGCGAATGAGCCGCAGGACCGTGCTCGGACCCGGCGACGATTGCGCCATCCTGGCGCCGAGCCGCGCGCCTCGGTTGTTCACTGTCGACTCGATGGTGGAGGACGTACACTTTCGTCTCGGATGGGGTGCGCCGGAGAAGCTTGGAGCGAAATCGCTCGCGGTTAACCTGAGCGATATAGCCGCGATGGGCGGGCGGCCGACCGCATGCGTGGTCAATCTTGCGGTTCGTCCGGGACTCGACCTGCGCTTTTTCGATCGGCTCTATGCCGGGATGCGCTCGCTCGCGCGCGAGACGAAGGTCGATATCGTCGGGGGCAACGTGACTCGCGCTGACAAGCTTGGAATCACGATCGCGCTGCTCGGCGAAGTGGGTGCGGCGGCGATGCGACGTGATTCAGCGCGACCCGGCGACGAGATCTTCGTGACCGGAACTCTCGGCGATTCGGCTGTGGGGGTGCGCATTCTTGCGGGCAAGCTCAAGGCCTCGGGCAAAACCCGAAGCGCCCTCGTCGAGCGCTTTCTGAACCCAACCGCTCGCCTTGGCGCGGGCCGTGCGCTTGCGCGCATGCGGCCGGTTCCAACCGCGATCGATATCAGCGACGGCCTTGTCCAGGACTTGGGCCATATCCTCGAACGAAGCGG
>JAKAVX010000159.1 GCA_021827465.1 Deltaproteobacteria bacterium
CCGAGCTCGTGGCGTCGAATACCGCCGTCGTCGTGCTCGCCGGCTCAGGCGAGGATGTCGCGGAATCTCCCGAGCCGAAGGGGTTGGTGAATATCACGTAATGCGTGAGCGCGTCGAAGAGCAGCAGCGTCTGCCCGATCGTCAGCCGCCGCATCACGTAGCGCGGCGTCCAGCGATAGTGCGCGATGACGTGCTTGACGACGCCCTGAAGCGTTAGCGGCGGCGTTTTCTGGCCGGCAGATTCGCCGGCTTGGGAGGGCGGACATTGGCCTGCTCGAGCCGCTCGGCGAACTGCTCGAATCCGTTGCACTTCAACACGGCCGGAACCAGCGCGCGCAGCAGGGGGATGAGGCGCGTCTTTGCAAACCACCGCTCGAAAACCGCCTCATCGAACGCGCCGCCGGCGGCCTTGGCCGCGTCAAGCAACGTGGTGCGCATGATGTCGAAGACGCGCGGCACGTCACGTTCGAGCGTCGCCACGACGTCGGCCTCGTTGACCGGAGCGCCCGCGCCGCTGATCTGTGACCACAGCGCCGAGAACTTCGTGATAACGCCGACGACGTAGAGGCCGTCCTCGGTCGAGAGGGGGACCAAATCGAACGAGACGCCGCCGATGTCGACGACGATGCCGCTCGGCCGCCCCACGGCCTGCGAGAGCAAGAACGACTCTTGCTCGGGGGTGAAAAGACCGCGCGCCGGCGTTGCAGCCGGCGCGCTTTGCTTGTCGTGCATGGGATCCTCTTAAGCCTTACGAGTGCTTCTTGAGACTACGGGGCGTTATTCGTCAAGGTGTTGACGAACTGGATGTTGCCGATGGCGCCGGTCGGGTCGGCGAACGCCTTGAGCGTGCGCTCGTAGACCGTCTCGGCGCCCTCTTTGTACGCGCTCTTTATTCCGCCGAATCGCACGGCGTTGAGCGCGATGATGAGCTGGCCGACCGAGCCGTCGACCGGCGACTTGTCGCGCTTGGCGAATAAGAACGCGTAGCTCGCGGCCGAGTTCTGGGGTTGATTCGTCCAGCTCATCTCCGTGCCGAGCGTATTGCCATACTCGTACGTGGATTGGATCTTCAGACCCGCGTCGCCGGCCGCGAAGGTGATGACGCCCAATGCCGAAACCGAGGCCGCTTTCCCCGCGACCTCGCTGCCCGCCGCGACGATTGCGTAGGGCACCGGATACGTGACGCCGCCGTTGACGACGAACACGAGCAGCTCGAGCGTGCCGGCGATGAACGTGGCGCCGTTGGCGAGGGTGACCGTATACGGCGTGGCCGCCGGGACGGTTCCCGGCTCGTCCCAGCTGAACGCCGCCGTGGATGCGACCGGCGCGGCTTGCCCAAGATCGTTGGCGAGCACGTCGAGCCGCAGTTCGTAGTGCTTGATGTCGAGATCGAGCGAGCGATGCGCGTCGAAGACGGCCAGCGGGTAGCCGTTCTCGTCGTAGATCTCTTTCTGGTCGATCTTATGATCGAGATTGAACTCCTGGCAGTGCGCGTACGGCAAGTACACGGCGCCGCCGGCGGGCTTCACGAAGGCGCGTCCCACGCCGAAGTTGATGCGGGTTGGGGATTGGACCGCGGCCATGATGGATCTCCTTCCGCCGCCACCAAGGGCGACGACAAAAGGACCGCGCAGTCATGCGACGGTCCTGGATTGGGCGATGAACGGGGCCGCATTTTGCACCCCTCGCGCCCCAATGGAGGGCGCACGGCCCCGAGGTCGTAATCGGCGCCGAAGCGCCGCCGGTGCAAATCTCTTAGGTGCGCGCCTTGCGCGCCTTGGCGTGAACGGGCGCCGGCGGCGCGATCGGCGGCACGATCGCGCCGAGCGGCCTGATGCGCATGCGCTCGATGCGCTCGCGCAGTGCGCGCCAGCGCGCGGCTTCAGGTGACATGCACGTCACCTCCTCCCGGGCCTTGTACCGCTGCCAGCAGCTTCTCAACCAGGGCGGAGAGCGTGCGCGTCTGCTCGTGCTCGATCTCGTCGCGCTCCGCTGCCCGATCGATCTCCGCCTTCATCTCGACGACGATCTCCGCGATGCCGTCGAGCGTCTTCTGGCTGATGTCGATGCCCTTGAGCATGAGATCCTGCATGTGATGGTCGCGCTTGATCTGCACCGCCTGCACGACCTTCTGCGCGCCCTCCCAGATGCCGAAGACGATCGTGTACCACAGCACGAGCAGGACGTATCCGCGGCGGTAATCGTCGAACGGCTTGGGCGCAAAATAGTTGTAGGTGAGCCACCAGATCGTGAGCACGATCAGCCCGGCGAACAGAATCTTGTTCGAGCTGAGCCAAATCACGGTGCCAACGATGCCATCCACGAGCGCGAGGCCTACGCTGCGCCCTAATTTCAGCGCCCGGGCGACGGCTCTCATCGATGCACCTCCGTGTTAATTCGCGACGATCGTGTAGACGGCGGAAAGGTACCAGCGTCCGCTGGCCTTCTCGAACTCCGCCGGCAACACGCGGTACTCGACGCACTCTCGCACGTTTACCCCGAGCGTCGCCCCCGCGACCGCGACACGGCTGAGGTCCTGCGGTCCGAGGCCGTCGTCAGTGCCGTTCTGATCGGCCAGATGCAGCCGCGCCCGTATCGCCTCGTAGATCTCGGTCACGTCGTCATCGCTCGTCGTCGACGACACCCATATCTTGAGGTCGAGGATACGTTCGTCGGTGAATCGGCCGATGTTTCCGCGGCCGCCGACGGTGAAGGTCACGTAGGGCGACGGCGGCTCCGTGCCGCTCGCGACCGCGCTCCAGATCGGCCGATTCTGAATGCTCGTCGCGGGCAGCGTCAACGTGGGGCCGGCGTTGATCTGGTAGGTCAGCGGCGGCGCAGTCAGTGCGGCGTAGATCGCCTGGCGGACGGCCGGGACGGTGCGGTTGGCCATCTACGTGCCACCGGCTTCTTCGATCGCCGCCGTGATGCGCGCCATGATGAGATCGGTGTATTCCGGGCCGTAGTGCTCGGTAATCCAGGCCATCCACGGCCGCGCGCGCATCTGCGTCGTTCCCTCCTGAATCCAGCGATCGAGATGCGAGTCGTTGACGACCTGCGCCTCGATGATTTCGCCAAACGCGCCGCGCGGCGACACCGCTCGCAGCGCCTGCTCGTACTCGCCGCTCTGGATGTGCACGACGACGTCCGGATCGTGAATCTGCTGTGGGTGCGTGAAGCCGTAGGGGTGCCCCATGAGCGCGAGCTCGCGCAGCGAATGGTCGTCGGCGCCGATCACCGTCTTGCACGCCTCGAACGCTTTCTGCAGCGCCTCGAGCACCGCGTAAAACGCGGCCTCGCGCACGTCCACGTTGAACTGCTCGAGGCCGAAGATCGTCATGTCCAGTCCCTCGATCGTCGCGCGAATCATTGCCACGCGCGCCCGAAGTTCAGATGCAGCGCGATCGACGGGTACGCGTCGTAATAAAACGTCGTCTGCAGCACGAGATAGCGCGTGCCGTCCTCGCGAATCACGACGTCGAAGGCCCGAATGTCCGGGAACGCGGAACGGCCGTTCGGGGCCACGGTATAGGCGATGCCGTTGACGGTGACGACGCCGCCGGGAGCGACGCCGGGAAACCAACGCGGGAGCAGCCCGTCGACGTAGGCGTAGTCTGTCTGCGGCACGACCTCGCCGCCCTGGATCGTATAGCCGAGCGCGCCCATGGCCCGCGGGAGCGAGTCCACGAGCGCCGGCAGCGCCGCGTAGACCGTCTGCACGGTGTACTCGTCGTTGCCCGTCGGTCCGGTCGCGCCGGGCACGCGCCGCAACACCTGCAGCGTGTTCGGCGTCTGGAACGAACTCACGCCAATCTCCGCGTCACGAACGGCCGCAAGAGCTCTTTGGCCGGGTCCGGGATGGCGAACGGCACCTTGCGCACCTTGTACTGCTGGTAGCCGTGGCGTACGAGGTCGAGGCCGCCGGCGCCGCGCGCTTGGATCTGTCGATACGTCAAGAGCTCCGTGGCGATCATCTTCGTCGCTTTGCGCAGCGCGAGCGGGTAGGTCGCGAGCGTATAGCCGGCCGTGTAGCCGATCTCCACGACGTTGGCGCTGAATCCGACCGTCTCGATCGCGCCGAGCAGCACGTAGCTGCCGAACGCGTAGGCGAGCATCTCGATATAGTTCAGCTCCGGGTTGAGATAGACGTCGCTCGAGGTGCTCTGTGAGACGTTGAACTGCGTGCGGATCTGCTGGCTCGTGATGAAGACGAGGGAATCGAGCGAGACGATCGGTCGCCGCCACGGCCAGAAGCGCGGCGGGCCGCCCTTGCGCGGCCGGAACTTGTGATGCTCGACGCTCTGAACGAGCCGCAGCCCGGCAACGTTCTCATCGCCGCCCCCGACGTAGGCGTCGACGTAGCCGCTCGCGTCGCGCAGGATCTGATCGAGTTCGCCCGTGGCGAGATCGGACGTGTCGATGCCCTCGCCGACGTACTCTGCAGCTTGCAGGTACTGGGACTCGACGCGGAGCGTGCAGGTCGCCGAGGAGCCGTCAGAGGCCGTCACCGTCAGCGGGCCGGTCGTCGCGCCGTCCGGGATGGCGAAGCTGACGCTGGTCGAGGCGAAGGTCGCATCGAGTGTGAGCGTGCCGGTGTACGTGGGCGCCGCGCCCGTAGGTGAGAGCAGCAGCTGGCCGCCAAGCACGACCGACGCGCCGACGCCGGCGCTCAGCCCGCTGCCCTGCAGCGTGACGGTATTGCCGGGAGCGCCTTCGGCGATCGCGGTCGCGAGCGTGGCGGCCACGGTTTACTTCGCTTTCTTCGTGAGGCGGGATTTGGCCGCCGCCTCGGCGTCAGCCGCGGCCTTCTGCTCGGCGATGCGCGCCTGCGCCTCGGCGTCGACCGGATCGAGGACCGTGGACCGCGCCGACGCGTCGGCTACGGGCGTGAGGACGAGTCCGCGCCCTTCGAGTTCGGCGTGCTGCTGCGCAGAGAGCGGCGTCGCTTCGGACGCGGTGATCCAGCCGCTCGCGGTGTGGACGCGCGTTCCGATTCGAAGTCCGCCGATGGCGTATCGCATGCTGCCTCCAGGAGATCGCGCTTGACGGGCGCGTTGCGGCGCACCGGCAGATCGCCGGCACGCGAGGTGAACGATCGTTCTTTCATGCGCTGAGGAACGGGGCGCCGAGGGAGGTCAGCGCCCCGTTCCGGCCTCGTTACGGCTGCGAGAGCGTCAGCGTGCAGCTGCCGGTCTGGAGCGGAGCGAGATTCGCGGCCGACGCTTCGACCGTGACGAATCCCGCCTGCTGCGAGCTGCCGTCCACGCCGGCGCCCGGCGTGATCTGGATGTTCACCGTCCCGATGTCGGACTCGATCGCGGACGCCGCGGTGTAGGCGACGGCCGTGTATTGGCCTTCATCGTTGATGGTGAGCGCACCGGTGCTGACGAGCAACTCGTAGCCGCCCGTGCCGCCGACTTGGCGCAGGACGCGGTACGATTGCGCGCCCGCCACGGCCGTCCACGTGACGGTGTTGTAGTTGGTCCCGGACAGCGCCGCGTTGCCGGTCGTGACCTGCCCCGCGGTCGAGGGTAACGAGTCGCCGTTCGGGCCGACGGCCGCGATCTCGTACTGGTATTCGGTCGATCCGGCCGTACCGACGACCGCAACGCTCGGCGCGGCCGGAACGCTCGCAAACCCTTTCGGGATGTCGAGCCCGACGATGGCGCCTTTGATCTGGAATGCCATGGTGCTATTCTACCTCCGTGCCGCGGTTAGGCGGTCTGCAGTTGGACGCGGAACATGTACTGCGGCGCCATGTAGGCGAGGCCGTACATCGCGAAGGGGATGGCGAGCTCGCGCAGCGTCCCGTCGACGCCGGTCGGGATGCGCAGCACGCTGGGCTCGGGATTGCCGAGATACGGCATCTCCATGGCCTCGGTCCAAACGCCCAGCATGTCGACGAATTCGTTCGTGCCGTTGGTCGTGTACGAGCCCACGGAGTTGCCCGGCACCACCATGACGGGAATTTCGCCTTGGTCGGTGTCGACGACGCGCACGCTGAAGCCCGGCACGATTTCGAGACGCTTCGTGCCGGTGATGATGCGCGTGATGCTGAGCTGATCCTCGAACAGCGCCTCGCTGCCGCGAGTCGTGGCGATGAGCAGGTCGATCTTGCCGCCCTGGTCGTAGACGGCGTTCACGGCGTTGCGCACGGCCTTCAGCACGCGCTGGTCCGTCCACGGCGTGCGGATGTCGACGGCGAAGTTCTGGCCGGCGGGCATCGCCTGATTGGCGATGAAACGCAGGCCGTTGTAGCCGTTCGGATCGTAGTCACCGTTCGGGTCGTTGCCCGGATAGGTGACGGAAGCGACCGTCTCTTGATAGCGCAGCGTCTCGTTCTGCGCGTCTCGCGCGATCGTTTGCAGGCCGCCTTTGAGTTCGCGGCCCATGAGGTCGTCGGCCGGGCCGCCGGCGTTGGCTCCGGCGTACTGCCCCTTCAGGCTGATGCCCCGGCGGACGCCGAAGACGGCGACGTTCGAGGTCTTGCGCAGATAGGTGTTCGTATCGTCGCTGACGGCTC
>JAKAVX010000160.1 GCA_021827465.1 Deltaproteobacteria bacterium
AGGGTCAAAAGCGATGGATGACGCGCAGGCGCATCGCGCGGTACCGCCCAAGGTGGTTCCGGCCGCATCCAATAGCGCGTCCGGCATCCCGCGACATCCGCAGTCGTACCTATGGCAGTTGCTTGGTCTGCTCATCCCAGCGACGATCTTCGAAGGCTATGACATAACTATTTTCCATCTCTGCACTCCCGACATTGCCACGACGTTTCACCTGGGCAACCAGGCAATCGGCGTCATCGCGTCGATCGTGCGTTTCGGCACGGTGATGTCGTTTGTGGTGATCGCCTGTTCTGACCGCGTCGGGCGCAAACCGGTCATCTCGGTGACGGTTCTGGGCTATGGGCTCTTCACTCTGTTGACGGGGGTCTCGCGGGGGCTCGCCACCTTCACGCTGTTCCAGACCTGCTCGCAACTGTTCCTGGCGAGCGAGTTTGGGATGGCGATCATCATCATAAGTGAGGAATTTCCTGACGAGTTGCGCGGACGCGCGATCGCCGGCTTTCATATGGCCGCGTTTGTGGGCGTCGCTGTGGCGGGGTCGCTGTATGGCTACATGGCTGAGTCGGCGTGGGGGTGGCGCGCTACGTGCGCGAAACCGCGCGCTTCCTCACGCATCAGGCCGCGGTGGCGATTCACGAGAACTGGCGCGAGCGAATCCAGGCCCACATCAGGCTGTTTCGCGGACCCTACCGCGGACGCCTGATACTGGTCACGTTACTTGCCAACAGCGTGGGCTTCGTAGGCGGGCCCACGATTACCTACTTCAGTCTTTACGCCAAGCGCGACCACAACTGGACTTCGCCGCAGGTGGGCTCGGCGGTCATCGCGGCCTACTTGATGGCGACCGTCGGGACGATCCTGTGTGGATACCTGCTCGACCTTGTGGGCCGGCGAGTCACGACGAGCATCTTCTACTTAAGTGCGGGAGTCGCGATGGCGGTGATGTTTCAGTCTTCGGCCCATCATGCGATCCTGTTGGGCTTCACGGCGACGATGTTCGCTTACCAGGGCGCGCGCACGGCCACATCAGCTCTTTCGGCGGAGCTTTTTCCGACCGAAATTCGCGCGGCGGGGTACAGCAGCACGATCCAAACCTTGGGGCAGTTGGCCTGGTTTATCAGCCCGGTGCTGGTCGGCGCGATGTCGCTGTTTCTGGGCGGCTTGGGTAACGCAGCCGCAGTATGTGCACTGGGGCCGATTCTGGGTGCCGTGCTGATCCTGCTCTACGCCCCGGAAACTTGCGGTAAGACGCTCGAAGAACTAGCGCTCTAACAGCGTTTGGTGCCCCGCGGGGTGGCTCCCACCGCACCCTTGTGGCTCACGCCGGCCGCAAAGCTTTCCTACGACACGTTGATTTCCGGCGCGGCTGTCGCAGCGATGTATGAAAAGCCGCTACGGCAGGCACAGCAGTCAAATTTCAGCGCTGCAAAGAATGACCGCGCCGTTGGTGCTTGCCATTTTTACAACAGTTGGCAAATTCGGTCGCCTTTCGCAGTAAGAATTCACTGGAATTAGGGATTCAAGTACACGAAAATAACCAAATTAGCCCTGAGAAGCACCAAAAGAATTGCCGATCGGCTCGAGCCGACTTATTCAGAATTTGTCAATTTGTGGCAATAATCACTTATTTTTAGCAAATCTAATGAACTTCCTGCTCATAGATTGAAGTCTATGCACAGTTCTACCATAGTTGGGTAAATTGATCTAATCTTTGCCCATATCGAAGAATCGGTCTTGTCGAGAGCTAAATAGAGCCTAGAGCTTCAATGAGAAGACAATTCTACCAATGGAACCTTGATTTCATCGTCGAAGCCGACGGCGCGATGGGCTTCCTGGATCGAACTTAACGGGAGGAGTGAGGTGCAGACCGAGAAAAGAACGTTGCTTTGACTTTCAAATATGGTCTTTTAGGCTTTAATTTGCTATCAGGGGCGTGGCGAATTCTTCGTCATAGCCCACCAGGTTCGATAGTTGTCGCTTATGGATGTTCTTGCATTTGCCATGCTCGAGTGGACGCGGAACCGAATGTACTCGGTCGGTGATCCGCTCATGGAAGAACAGACACCGGCCGAGCGGCGCGGCGAAAGCGGACTATTTCTTGGCGGGGATTCGATACCGTGGTCCCTGCCTGTCGAGGATTCGTCCTATGGCAGGTGGTCTCAACTCATTGAATGAAGATCGCAGTCGGCTCGCTTTGCGGGTGCGCCAGGCCGGGGTCCCAAGCGAGATCATAGACGAACTGGTCAACGACAACATCGTCGCGCGGTATGCACGGCGCTTTCGGCTGTTCCTGCAGGGTGCGCCAGGCGACATGCTGATGATCATCATCAATGGCGTCGTCAAGGTTTACTGCGCGCAACCCGATGGCCGACGTTTCCTGCTCGAACTGGCGGGCCCCGGTGATGTGATTGGCTACGCGAACCGCCTCGACGCTAGAGGTCGCCATTGTCAGGCGTTCGAGGCGCAGGCTTTGACCAACTGCGCGGTGGCTCTCATCAGCCGTCAGCGCATCCTCAAGCTGCTAAGCGATTCCGACCATACTACGCTGATCGGTCTGTTCGAACGGCTCAATACCTTCTGGGGCTCGCTTGTGCATCGCTACGCCTCGCTGATGACGCTCTCCTACCGCGAACGGCTGAAAGTCATGCTGGCCGAGGTGGCGGCGCGTTTCGGGGTGAAAGACGCACGCGGCACGCTGCTGACGCTCGAACTGGGGCACGACGATTGGGCCGAGATGATCGGCAGTTCGCGTCCGATGGTCAGCAGGCTTCTCGCGGAGATGATCGAGCGCAAGGTGATCGCACGCGAAGGAAAGCATTACATTTTGCTGGCTGACGGCGGCGTTGACAGGTCGGTTCTCCCTGTGCGGCCGCTGGAGACGACGCCATTAAAGGCCGTTTCTTCGAGCAAGAACGGCGCGATGATTGGCCGGGCCCGCATTCCTTCCTGAGCGTGCAGTGGCCTTCGACAGCCCGCGGCGCGGGTTGTCGAGGGTTGTGGCGGCGAAGCCGATGCTGCTCGCCATCGTACCTGTCAACAAAATCAACCATACCGGAGCCATCACTCGGAGCCTGTTCGGCGTCAGGGCTGCTTTGACGCTGCGGATGACGGGGCTTATTTATATGGAGGATGGAGGAGGCGAGGGATGGCCGGCAGGACAATAAAGGTCGAGTTGCCCGACGAGTTATGGATGCGGCTTGGCGAGGTCGCCGAGGCGCTTAGAATATCGAGCGCCAACGAGGCGGCGATTATCGCGATCGCCGAGTGGACGGCGCAGCGCAAGGCTGAGCTTGACGATCACGACCCCTCACAGAAGTACTTCGTGAACGAGGCACTCGACGAACTCGAGGGGAAAAAAGGCAGTAAAGCCCTCAACGACCGAGACCGCCATAGCTAACGCCAGGGCTCGCGCACAACCTCGGTATCGCCGGTTTCCTCGTTGACCAGCAGGAACTCGACCGCTTCATATTTGCCCTTCGGAAAAAACACGTAGCCGCTGACCGTGAAGTCACGCCGGACATCACCGCTTTGCAACGCCAGTGCCTGTAGCTGCTGGCCCGCCTGATCGTCGGCCTTGGTCATACCGCTCTGCGCACCGCCCACGATGCCCGAGCCGGCGCCCAATGCAGCGCCGGCTATCGCCCCCGTGGCGGCTCCGCTAAACCCCGACGCTTTACTGATGACCGTTCCAACGACCGCTCCGAGTCCCGCGCCAAGCGCTCCTTCGGCGACGCCGCTCACCGCCGCGCTGCCCAATGCGGCTTTGAGTTCGCCTGCGCCGCCCGCCTGGCGAGCCGCTTCGCCCGGCGCCAGCGGCGCGACCCTCGCGCCGGAATCGTTGAGCGCGAATATCTGGCTCGGCACTATTGCCCGTGGCACGTCGCTGCCGTTAGCGACGGAGACGTAAAGCGGCAGAATATCACCGATCGGCCGACTCGGCTGGGTCATAACGTTGAGCTGACCCGGCTGTGGAGTCGCCACTACCTGCGGCGTGTCTTTGAGCGGCGCGGAGGCGACCGCGCAGCCCGACATCGCTAATACCAGCAAGAGGCCGAATCGTCTGCTGTGGCTTGCGTGCTGAGCGCGCCGCCGGGCACCAAACGACATCAAAATGTTGTACTTCACCACGAACTCCGCAAGGTTGATTGTAATGCCGCCCGGCAGCGAGGGATCAAGCGCCCTTATCCGTTACCGGCCATCAAAGTAACGGCCACTGCGCCCGGGCGGTTTGAGACGCCGAGAGGGACGGGGGCTTGCGCCCGCCTTCCCATGCTATGCAAAATCACCCGTCGGCGATATCTCATGGCATGGCCATCGTGTTCTGCGCAGCGGGGCTCGTATGCGTTAGATGACGGTCGATAGTTCTGAGGCAGGCGGCCGATGGTGGCGGAGGTCGCGAGAGAAATGCCGGGGTGGCGAAATGGCAGACGCAGAGGACTTAAAATCCTCTGGGGCGAAATCCCCGTGCGGGTTCGAGTCCCGCCCCCGGCACCAGCTAACCTATTGAAAACGCGAGAGAATGTGGGCGTTGCGAAACGGCGTCCCGTTGCCGATACAGGCCGATCCAAGGCAAATTGTGGCTGAAATGTGGCTAACCGGACGGTTAGGCCATCCACAGCGAGGCGCGAAATGGACAGATCGCGCAATACGTCTAACTGTGGCTGTCGCTGTGGCTGTGGATGCATGGTCGGCAATCGCCGCTGGGCACCTTAGTTGCGGGCCGAGAGGGCCGTGGGAAGGGCGACTACACGCGCCGGTTCGGCGGATGGGTTGCTGAGGAAATCGTTGACCCTGGCGACGGCATTGCGGAGGTCGTCGGAGGTCGTGATGTTGTACCGCGCGAAGGTGGAACGCGTCTTATGTCCCGAGAGTGCCATCGCGATCTGTTCCGAGACACCGGCGCGGACCATGTGGCGAATCGCTGAGCGCCGGAGATCGTGAATCAGCAACCCGGCACGCCCTGCTTGGCGGCACGCGGTTTCCCATGAGGATCGGAAATCGCGTAACTGCCGGCCGTCGCGATGGAAGACGTAGGGCGTGTCGAGGCGGCGGTTGTTGCGGGCACGGTCGATGATCGACGCCAATTCGCCTAGCAATGGAAGCTCGCGCGGGCGTCCGTTCTTGCTGTTCTCCGAGCGCAGGCGGATGCAGTCGGCATACACGTCGCGCCATTCGAGGCTTTGCATTTCGGCTTTGCGCCAGCCCGAGAGGTAGAGGAAGCGGATCGCGTCCTTCAGGTACTCGGGCAACAGGGCGTGAATCGCATCGAAGTCCGCCGATTCGACGAACCCTTGCCGCGCATTGTTTTCAGCCAGGGTGGAGATGTGCGGGATGACGGCAACGCGGCCGACGCGATAGGCGAGCGAAAAGGAACGCTTCAGCGCCGCGAGTTCGCGATTGATGGTGGCATTAGCGGCGCCCGCCTGTTGGCGTTCGACTACATAGCGATTGACACGATCCCCCGTGATGGCGTTGGCGCGGCAATCACGGTCGAAGTGATCGAGGAGATGATTGAGGGCTTGGGCGGCGCGCTTGGTGGAGCGCTTCGCGTTCATGCGGTAGTGATCAAGTAGGATGCCCTGGAGGTCGTTAAGCGTCGTCTTCTCGACTTGGACGCCCATGGGCTTGCCCGACTGGGCTTCGGCCAGGCGGCGCTTCAGGAGACGGACGGCAACGGCACGATTGTCGGATTCCGACGATTCGCGGTAGCGCTGGCCGTCGCGGTAGAACGCGATCCACCATACCGAACCCCGCTGAAAGACTGAGCCGAGTCCGCGTGCCTTGGCCTTCCCGCCCGTCGCTTTGGTCTCGTTCGCGTCCATCGGCGTTGCCTCCCTGCGATGTTGCCCGTACTTGGGCGGCTGTCAGCCCTGCCTGGGATGAGTCTTCAGATAGTCCTCGATGGCGGCGATCAAGAGTGCCTGGAAGCTACGGCCTTCCTCGACGGCACGGATTTTGACGCGCTTTAGCAAGGCTTCCGGCATCCTGATCGTGGTGACCTTCATGGTTTCCTCTTTTGTGCCGCGCTTCATGATCGAATTATATATAAACCAATAATTATGTCAAGCAATACAAGCGATGCGGGTGAAATTTTGTGATCGTTATCCGCAGGCTAAGGGAGATCAGCGCGGGCGCGAGGCAATCCAGCGCAACATCGCCTGCTCGTCAACTAGAAGCGACTTGCGCGACAGCCTTTTGATCCACGAGTAGCGACGGGAGTGGGCGAAGAACCAGCGACGCGGCTTGTGCAGGATGCGGCAGGCTTCGTCCACGTCGATCATGCGGGTCGATGCGGCATCCTTCGCGTTGGAGGGCGTGATCGCGTGCTGGAACATGGCCGATGCGACGCCCGCCTGTAGGGCTGCGAGGCGCATCGCGAGTGCGGCTAGGCGGGAGTGTGTGAGAACTGTGGAACCCGCCGCAATTTCGCGCTCCAGGGCGGCAATGCTTTCGAACGATGTCAC
>JAKAVX010000161.1 GCA_021827465.1 Deltaproteobacteria bacterium
GGAATCGAGATGAGCCTGGTGAGCAAATGCGATACGCGCGCGGTCTCGTATTGCATCCTGGGAGGAATCAAGGAACTGGTGGGAGTTCTCTCGCGCACGCCGCGGCGCGACACGGAGGCTCTGGTCGAGGAGATTCTCGACTTCGGGCTGAGAGGCGTCGCCCGTCCCGAACTGCTGCAAACGATCAACCGCGAGGCTGCGGCTGACGGGCCGCGTTTTTTTGTTGGCACGGACTAGACTGACATGTCAGTTCTTCACTCAAAAAATCGAAACGGATCCGGGCGTATCCGGGCCGTGGCGTTCTACGATCTCGACGGCACGCTGGTCGATCTCAATCTCCTCCACGCGACGCTCTACGTGCTCGCCAATCTCGGCGAATGGGGCGGACGCGCGGGTTACCTCATGAGGTTCGTCGGCCGCGCGCCGAGACTTTATCTCGCCGAGCAGCAGGATCGCCGCATCCTGAACACGGAGCTTTTCGCCGCCCTGAAGGGCGTCTCGCGCGATCGCCTGGAGGCGATTGGCGAGGAATATTGCGAGCGCGTTCTTCTCGGCCATCTCTATCCGCAGGCGCTCGAACTGCTCGAAGCAAACCGCGCGGCCGGAATCGAACCCGTGCTGGTGACCGGATCGCCCGACTTTATCGTGGCGCCGCTCGGGCGCGCTCTCGGTATCCCGGACCATGCGTCGAATCGCCTCGCGATAAGCCGCGGGCGCGCGACTGGCCGCCTGCTCGAACCCGTGATGGCGGGAACCGAAAAGGCTTCCTGGTGCCAGAGCTACGCCGCCGCGCGCGGAATCGAGCTTGCCGCCTGCTGGGGATACGCCGACTCGTTCTATGACCTGCCGTTCCTCGCCGCGATGGGCCATCCGGTGGCCGTCAACCCCGACCGCCGGCTGCGTTCGACCGCGATGAGCCGGCAATGGCCCGTCGTCCGCTTCGACGGCGAGAGTAATTCCTCGGGCCTGCTCGCCACGTTGCGGCGCGTGGCGCAAGTCTGAAAGGAAATTCAACGCCGATGGCGCGTCCGGAAGCAAAACTTAAGGAACTCAAACCCGCCGAACTCAAGCGCGAGGTCGGCGCACGCCGCGACCTGGTGGTAACGCTCAACCGGCGCTCCGAGCGAAGGCTTATCGCCTACGGCGACGACTTCCTGTTCGAAAAGCTGCCGGTCGGGACCCGCGTGATTTATCCGCCGCCGCCGCTCGACCCGCTGCCCGATCCCGACCAGGCGATTCGCTACGCCCTGCTCCATCCGGAAAACGCCGACCCGCTGTTCGCGCAGCTCGATCCCAACATGCGGGTCACGATCGCTATCGACGACATCAGCCTGCCGCTGCCCCCGATGCGCCGGCCGGATATCCGCGAGCGGCTTCTCAACCAGGTGCTGCAAACGCTCGCCGACTACGGCGTCGACGACGTGCATCTCGTGATCGCGACTTCGCTCCATCGCCGGATGACCGAATCGGAGATTCGCCGGATGGTCGGGGAGAAGGCGTTTCGCCAGTACTGGCCCGACCGGCTCTACAATTTCGACGCGGAGAATCGCGCGGAACTGACGATGGTCGGCAAGACCGACCACGACGAGGAAGTGTGGACTTCGAAGCGCGCGGCGGATTCCGATCTCGTCATCTACCTGAACCTGAACCTGGTGCCTATGGACGGCGGGCACAAGTCCGTCGCGGTCGGCCTCGCGCCCTATCGCAGCCTGCGCCATCATCACAACGCCGCCACGCTGCGCGATTGCCATTCCTACATGGATCCGACCGCCTCGGCGCTCCATCGCAGCGCCGATCGCATGGGACGGCTCATCAACCGATCGCTCAACGTTTTCCAGATCGAGACCGCCATCAACAACCAGATGTACGGCGGGATGCTCGACTTCCTGCAGAAGAACGAAGACCGCTTCAGCGACTGGGACCATCTCAGGCTGAAGGGCTTCAAATGGACGCTGCGCAACCTGTCCGACGACCTGCGCCGCCAGATGATGAATCAGTACTCGGCGCCGTACGGGATGACCGGCGTATGGGCGGGCGAGACCGAAGCGGTCCATACCAGGGCGCTCGCGAAAGTTTTCCAGCAGTACTCGGTGCCGGTGAAGGGCCAGTCGGACATCCTGATCGTCGGCGTGCCGTACATCAGTCCCTACAACGTCAACTCGATCATGAACCCGGTCCTCGTGCAGTGCACCGGGCTTGGCTACCTGTTCAACATGTACCGGGGCAAACCGCTGGTGCGCGAGGGCGGAACGATCATCGTGTGCCATCCGCTGCGCGACGAGTTCCATCCCGAGCATCACCCGAGCTACATCGAGTTCTTCCATCGATGCCTCGCGCAGACGACCGACGCGAGCGAACTTGAGCGCAACTTCGAGCACGAGTTCGCGCGCAACCCGACCTACATCCACATGTACCGTTACGGCCACGCCTACCACGGCGTCCATCCGTTCTACATGTGGTACTGGGGCGAGCCCGCGCGACAGCACGTCGGGCGCGTTATCGCCGCGGGATGCGAAGAGCCGGAGGTTGCGACGCGGCTCGGATGGGAGCCTGCGGACACGCTCGACGAAGCAATCGCGATGGCGACCTCGGAACTGGGCCGTTCCGCGTCGATAAGCTATCTCCATCTGCCGCCGCTGGTTATTGCCGATGTCGAATAGCAACGGACGCCTGAACGGCCGCGCACGCGGCGCGCCCGCGATGCCCTCGATTGAGCAGGCGCTGCGCAAGCGCGTTATCCTGCTCACCGGCGCGACCGGCTTTCTCGGCAAGGTCTTTCTGTACCTGCTCCTCCGATGGCATCCCGAACTCGACCGTATCTATCTGCTGATTCGCGGCGACAAGCGCTCGAGCCTCAATCGATTCCGCCGCGAGGTGCTTGATTCGCCCGCAATGGGCCCGCTGCGCGAACATCTCGGCTCGCGCTTCGATCGCTATATCGAAAGCAAGATCGAAATCGTCCCGGGCGATATCACCATCGAGGGTCTCGTCGCCGACGGCACCGATCCGGTAAAGCGTGGCACGCTCGACGCGGTGGTTCACTGCGCCGGGCTCGTCAACTTCGAGGCGTCGCTCGAAAAGGCGCTCTCGGTCAACGCGCTCGGCGTCGCCAACGTGCTCGCGTATAGCCGAAAGCACGGCGCCGCAATGATGCACGTCTCGACCTGCTACGTCGCCGGCTCCGCCGACGGCCATCGCTTCGAGGACGACATCCCGGAGAACTGGTGCCCGAACGGCAGCCGCCGCTTCACGCTCGAACGCGAGATACGCGACGCGACGCTGGCCGTCGAGCGCGTCGAAGCCGAGTCGCGCGACCAGCTTCGCCGCGCCGAGCTTGCCGCCGAGAGCGACGATGAGCCGCTCGATGAAAACGGCAACGGCGACGACGAGTCGGCGATTCCCGAAGGCAGGCGCAAGCGATGGGTCGAAGAGCGGCTCAAGGAAGTCGGCAAAACGCGCGCGCTTAGCTGGGGATGGCCGAACACGTACAGCTACACCAAGAGCCTCGGCGAGCAACTGGTGTTCGCCGCGCGCAGCGAGTTTCCGACTGTGGTCGTGCGTCCCGCCGTCATCGAAAGCGCGCTGCGCGATCCGTTCCCCGGATGGAACCAGGGCGTGAACACGAGCGCGCCGCTGAGTTATCTCTCCGGCCGCGGCTACCGCTTCTATCCCGCGCGCGCCGATCTGGTTCTCGACGTAATCCCGGTTGATCTCGCAGCGCACGCGATGGTGCCGATTCTGGCCGCGCTCCTTCTGAAGCGCCATCAGCCGCTCTACCAACTCTGCACCTCGGACGTGAATCCGTTCCCGATGCGCCGGCTGGTCGAACTGACCGCGCTCAGTAACCGCCGCGAACATCGCCGCCAGAACAGTGCAATGCGATGGCTCGGGCCGCATATCGAAGCGGTCGTCGTATCGCAATCCACCTACGATCTCGCAAGCCTCACTCTGCCGAAGCTTCTGAAGCACGTGGCCTCGTTCGCCGAGAGCGCTCTCGGAAGCGAGTCCGAAGGCACGCGCAGGTTCAAATCGTTCGCCGAACGGCTGACCGACAACACCGACCTCGCGCGCGAGCTGGTTGACGTTTACCGCCCCTATATCCAGGAGCTGGTTTACACCTTCCACGGCAACAACATCCGAAAGCTTTACGCGGCGCTTCGTCCCGCCGACGCCGCACGTCATCCGTTCGATCCCGCGGGAATCGACTGGTCCGACTACTGGAAGAACGTCCATCTTCCCGGTCTAAGACAGCACATCTTCCCGCAGCTCGATCTGCATACGCGCGGACGGCCGAACCTGATGCGCCGTTACCGGACGCTGGTCGATCTGCTCGACCGTGCCGCCGAACGTTACGGCGCGAACGAGGCTCTCGTAGCGCGTCAACCTTCGGGTCAGCGCACGTCAACTTCCTACCGCGATCTGCGCGACTCGGCGCGGCGCGCAGCTCTGATGCTCGCCGGGCGAGGGGTGAAACCGGGCGAACGCGTTCTGCTTATCGGCGAGAACTCGCCCGAATGGGTGATCACGTTCTTCGCGATCGTATGCGCCGGCGCGGTCGCGGTGCCGCTCGACCATCTTATTTCCGCCGAAGAACTTCAGCCGATTTGCAAAATCGCCGAGCCGTGCGCAGCGCTTGTTTCATCGGCCGTCGCGAAGAGGCTCGATAACGCGCTCGGAAAGCTTGTTCCGGGAATCGTCGAAATAGATTTCGCCGAACTCGGCCGTCCGTTCATCCTGAAGCGCAAGGTCACGCCCGCGCCCGAGCCCGATCGCAAGGCTCTCGCTTCGATCGTCTTCACGTCGGGCACCACCGGAGCGCCCAAGGGCGTGATGCTGACGCATGCGAATTTCACCGCGGAAGTCGCGATGCTCGCGCGTGTGTTCGCGCTCAATGGCGACGACCTGGTGCTGTCGCTCCTGCCGCTTCATCATACGTTCGAGTTCACGTGTGGGATGCTGCTGCCGCTCGCAAGCGGTTCGACGGTCGCCTATCCGATCGGCGTCGATGCGAAAACTCTCTCGCGTACGCTTGCCGATCTGCGGCCCACCGCGCTAATCGGCGTGCCCGCCATCTGGGAGGCGATTCATCGCAGGATTATCGACGGCGTCGAGGCGCGCGGCCCGTTCTTCCACGCGGCCTTCGATCAATTGCGCGAGCTGAACCGGAGCCTCGATCGCGATTCCGGCCTGAACCTCGGCTCGATCCTGTTCCGCCAGGCGCACGTCGCGCTTGGCGGCAGGCTAAGGCTCCCGGTAAGCGGGGGCGCTGCCCTGCCACGGCGCGTCGCGGAATTCTTCACCGAGATCGGGCTCCCGCTGCTCGAAGGCTACGGCCTCACCGAAGCCGCGCCGGTCATAAGCGTCGCGCATCCCGGTGAAAGCCCGGTTGCCGGTTCGGTCGGAAAGCCGCTTTCCAAGGTCGAGGTCAAGCTCGACGGCGCGGCCGAGGTCGGCGAGATTGTCGTGCGCGGAGCAAACGTGATGGCGGGTTATTACCGCAATCCCGACGCGACTGCCGCCGTGCTGAAGGACGGATGGCTTCACACGGGCGACCTCGGCCGCTTCGACGCCGACGGACGCCTCTATATCGTTGGCCGCGCCAAGGAAGTCATCGTCGACGCCGGCGGCAACAACATCTATATCGACGAACTCGAGGAAGTTTACGGCCATAATCCGGACTTGAAGGAGATGGCCGTGGTCGGAATCAAGGTCGGCGACGGCGAACAGCCCGCCGCGCTGGTCGTTCCGAATTACGGACGGCGAATCAGCAGGCGCACGATGGAGGATGGGCTTCGCGAGCATTTCGAAAAAGTCAGCGCCGGACTGAGCCCCCACAAGCGCATCCGTATCCTGCGCTTCACCGACCATGAACTGCCGCGCACCCGCACGCGCAAAGTCAAGCGCGCGGAAGTGGCCGCGACTCTGCGATGGATGCTCGATGAAAGCCGCCACGAACAATCGGCTTCGGCAGACAGCGAGATCGCACAGTGGCTTGCCGAAGCGATCGCGCAGGTCTCGAGCGAACGAGTCAATGTCACGCCGGCGACCCGGCTTATCGAGGATCTCGGGCTCGATTCGCTCGCACTGGCGGAACTCGGCGAGCATATCTCGACGCATATCGGACGCGAAGTCGCACCCGAGGAGCTTTCCAATCTCCGAATTGTTGGAGATCTCAAGCATCTCGCCGCGGCCGACGCGCTCGCGGCGCGGGTCGTCGCGCCGTCCTACGCAAAATTCGCCGAACCGTGGACGCCGCGCCTTCCCGACGCGCTCAGGCGTCTCGGACAGCGCCTCTTCAGGCGCACCCAGCAGGCGGCCTTCGACGGATGGCTCAAGCCCACCGTGCTCGGACGCGGCAACGTGCCCGCAAACCGAAACCTGCTCGTTGTCGCCAACCATTCGAGCCATCTCGATTTCGCCCTCGTCAGCTACGCGCTCGGCGCGATGGGC
>JAKAVX010000162.1 GCA_021827465.1 Deltaproteobacteria bacterium
GGCCGAAGGAACGCCCGACTGGCTGGTGCCCCATCGCGTGTTCGAGGGCAATCGCCCCTCGACGACCATCCTGGCCGAGGAGCTTACGCCCGGAACGCTCGGAAAGCTGGTCGCGCTGTACGAGCACAGCGTGTTCACCCAGGGCGCGATCTGGAATATCGATTCGTTCGATCAATGGGGCGTCGAACTCGGAAAGGTGCTGGCGCAACGGATCATTCCGGAGCTGGAAAGCGCCACCGAGCCGGAGCTCAAGCACGACAGCTCGACCGTCGCGCTCATCCGGAGATATCGCCGGATGAAGAGCGCGCCGTCCGCCAGGTGATTGTTTTCGCGGGCTGACGAACGGCCCGGATGCGAACGATGTATTTCGACTCGGATGTCGCCCACGGATACCGCGCCGCCGACTCAACGCACTGCTCGGCGATCGTCGTGATTGTGCCGTGATCGGCGCGGCGGGAAACCTTATGCGGATCGCTCCGATATCATCGCGCCGAATGCGAGACCGCGCAGTTCGAGCGTCACGTGCCTTCCTCCGTGAAGCAGCTCGGCTCTCGATATATCCCTGCCGCGGCGTGACAGCGCTTCCCAGGTGCTGTGACGTACGGGATATACCAGCGTCGCGGTAATTCGGTCCGCGTCGTAGAGCGACGCGTACGCGAGCACCTGATGCAGGTCAGCGCGATGCGCCTCGCGTTGCTCATCCGTGAATCGCAGCCACCCGGCTTCGTCAAGCTCGGCAAGATGGGCTTTGTACTTTGCGTCGATCACGTGGATAGAAGCGCCGCGTCGAACCACGATGTCGGGCACGAGATGCCCGAGTGTTCGATGGCTCGGATCGGACCAGTGAAGCGGAAAGACAGTTTGGCCAAGCCGGCCGGCTTTGACATCGCCGCCGGTTATCGCAGCCTCGCGGCGGACAACCGATTCGACGTATGTCTCCCAAAGCTGATCGAGCGGCAACTGCCAGGCGAGTCCATCGAGTTCCCGGCCGCCTCCGAGTCCGCGCTCATCGACTATCCAGGCGATTGCTTCCAGTCCGCGCCGGAGAACGCTCTCGACGAGCCGGCCACCGCTTGACAATCGCGCCAGGTCGTCGCGCATCGGCATCGCCGAAGTCACGTCCGACAGGCCCTCGATCAGACGCGCCGCAAACCGGGCCAACTCCGTAGAAATACGATCCGCGCCGTCGACCCGAATCAGGTCGCGATGAATCCGCTCGAGCGTCCATCGAATAGCCCGGCGAAGCCGCGGGTCACTCGCCAATTCGGGAAATCGGCATGGAAGGCGATCCCAACGGCCGCGAGCCAAAGATTCGGAGCGATATCGATCCCAGAGTATCCGGCCGCGTGGCCGTCGCAGGATTTCTTCCGCCTCCGAGTATCCGCGACGCATCGCATGGAGCATCTCGGCAAGCCGTGTGATCACGGGACCAGCCAGCACCCACGGCGGAACTTCCCGGCCGCTTCCCGGAACCAGCGGCGCGTCGAGAAACTCGGGCGAGGTGTACCATCCGATTTCGCCCAGCACGCGTCCCACCCCGGCCCATCCAAAGCGCGGCCTTACAACGAGGCCGCCGACGACCTTGTCGGTCTGGGCCGAGCGAAGGGGGATCGCGCCCGCGCGTCCGCCCGGGATCAGGCGAATGGACGCGCCTTCGGAACCGGGCGCAAGCTCCGCCCTGACGTCGAGCGCACGGAGCGCCGCTTCGTTCATTCGCAGAAAGGTTTCCGAAAATGGACCCCATCCTCCGCCCCGTTGCGCCGGCGCGAAGACGTCGGGACTCACCGTCAGGGGGCGCCCGTGATCGACGGCCGTTAGAAGCGGCCTTTGCGAAGGGGCTGTGAGAGCGGTCCGGTATGCCGCACCGCGAAATTGGGCGGGTCGCCGCCGCCGGCGCGTCGTCGATTCAGCCACGGGTGCTTACGATGTCCTCTATAGTGTCGCGCACTGCGTGCAGTTCATTTCCGGCGGGCCCGAGAAATCCCTGGCGCAGATATTCGTCGAGCAGAGGAAGAAGCTCGTAATGGAACCGCTCGCGCAATTCGTTCTCGTCCCTGGCGAGAAAGTAGGCGTGTCCCGGCAGCAGGTCGAGCGCGTCATCCGGCGCGTGCTCCACGAAGACGTCGGTTAGCTGGTCGAATATATCCGCCGCGAGGGATAAACCCTGATCGGCCACGACGCTGCGCTGCTGCGGTATCGTCACGAAGGCAAAGCGCCGTCGAACCGCCAGATCCATCGCGGCTATACTGCGGTCGGCGGTGTTCATGGTCGTCAGAACGTAGAGGTTCTCGGGGATCGAGAAGCGGCGTTCTCCGTCAACCGTATGAGGTAGTTCGACCTCTCGCGCCCTGTCGCCGCCGACCTCGCCCGGTTCGAACAGGTAGATAGCCTCGCCGAGCACCTTGCCAAGGTCAGCACGATTGACTTCGTCGATAACCAGCAGAAACGGTGCTTCTTTCGCGGCGCGCGCAGCTTCGAGCAGCCATCCCCGGCGCACGTCGAACCGAAGCGTGCCTTCTTTCGGGTCAGGAGAGAGCCCCACGATGAAGTCTTCGTAGGTCACCGCGGGATGAAATTGAATAGTCATGGCGCGGCCCGCAAAGAACTTGTCGCGCACTTGCTCGGTCATGCGTGTCTTACCGGTTCCGGGAGGTCCCTGAAGCACGACGAATCGGCGTTGGCGAAGGAGAGCGTTGACGGTATCGGGCGTCACTGCCGGAAAGAGATCCTGACGCAGCTCGGCAAGGAACTCGTAGTATCCCTCTTCGCACTCCTTCAGGACCTTCCATCCTCTCTCGTAGGCGTAAAGATCGAAGAAAGCCTGAACCACCTTGCGCGCCGGTTCTGCTTGCGACGGCACTTTCGCGATGCAGTACATCTCGCGCTCGTATCGCCGGAAGGCATTCTCGAATTCGGAAAATCGCGTGCGGACCACCGCGGGGATCGGCACTCCAAGCGCCGACGAATCCGGCTTGGTCCACGCCTCAACGCCGACGCGTGAAAGATAGCGGCGCAATGCGGCGATTCGCCTGCGATGCCCCGGCCGGGTCAGGATTCCTTCATCCGGCGATAGTCCCCTGGTTCCTACCACGAGTCCGATCAGGCTGCCGTCTTCCTTGATCGGGAACCAAACCACGCTGGTCCCACCGTAGGGACCCGACGGCGGGTTGTCGGAATGAATCAGCCCCGCGTAAGGAACCCCATCGGTCCCATCGCCGCTCGCGAGCGCGTACGCGTCGCGCACGGCGGTAGGCTCAAAGTAGCGGCGATGATAGCGGCCTCCGAACAGCGCCTCGAGAAGCGGCCGCGCGCCACCTTCGGGAGCGGGAAGTCCCGAGCTGATCAACGATGCGAGCGTCTGAAGTGCGGTCCTGCTCTCTGACGTGGACATCGATGCCCCCCTTGTCGCGTTGGTGCCGATGAGACCCGAGATCTAGCACATGCATGCTCGGTTCGGATCGCCACGCATCGTTGACCTGTCGAACCTTTCGAGTCGCGCGTTACTCCAGCTTGACCAGCAGGCCGCGGCTGCGCGCGACCTCGAAGATCCATCGGAAGAACATCGCCGCGATCGCAAGGTACGCCACGTCCAGTCCCATCCCCCACCAGAAATGCGTCGCCGAGAAACCGTGCCCCGCCAGCGTCTGGCGCATCCCTTCGAACGCATGCGTCGTCGGCAGCATCCAGGCCACCGCCTGCAGATATTTCGGCAGCGAAGAGAGCGGATAGAACACGCACGAAAGCGGCATCAGCAGCCCCGCGAAGCTCCACGCAAGCGCCTGGATTTTGGTCGTGTAGCGGAAGATAAGCCCCGTGATCATCAGGCCGAGCGCGAGCGCGAACAGGAGCAGGTCCGCCAGATAGGGCAGGAAACCCGGCAGCAACGGAAAGACATCGAACGCGAAAGACGCCCACGCGATCAGCGCCGCTGCGGTCAATCCCACGCAGGCCTTCAGCAGATTCACCAGCACGAGCCCGCTCATGTACTCCCACGTGGTGAGCGGAGTGGAGAAAAGATTGATCAGGTTGCGCGACCATAGCTCGTCGAGAAAGCCGACCGCCATGTCGCGCTGGAAGGCATAGAACATCCCCCACAGAATCACCGCGCCGAGCAGGAAGCTGATCACCCCCGGCGCGAGGCGATTTCCGCTTTTCAGATAGATCGTGAAAAAGCCCCACACCACGATATCCAGCACCGGCCAGTAAACCGTGTCCGTTATCCTATCGACGTTGCGCCGCGCCTCGTAAACGTGGCGCATCACGACCGCCTTGATACGATTCAGCTTCATGCCACTTGTCCTCTCGCGACGCGGATAAACACTTCCTCGAGCGCCGCTTCCTCGCGATCCTCCTTGAGGATCTCCTGTGTCACCTCGACCGGACTTCCGCAGGCGAGCACGCGTCCGCGATGGAGAAAGATGATCCGGTCGCACAGCTGCTCGACCTCGGCCATGTTGTGCGACGTATAGAGGATCGTGGTTCCCTGCTCGCGACGGATTCGCTGCAGTATCTGTTTGACCTGCCACGCAATTTCGGGATCGAGGTACGCGGTCGGCTCGTCGAGCAGCAGAAGCCGCGGCTCGTTCATCAACGCCTTGCACAGCCCGACGCGCGTGTTCTCGCCCGAGGACAATCGCGCGATCGGCTTGTTCGCCAGATGCTCGACGTTGAACAGACGGAGCATCTCGGCGATCCGCCGTTCGGGCTCGGCGACGTCGTAGAGCGTTGCGAACACGCGCAGGTTCTCCATCACGGTCAGCCGCAACGGGAACGACACGTAGGGCGAGGTGAAGTTGACCTGCTCGAGGATCGCCTCGCGATCGCGGCTTAGCGGGCGGCTGAAAATCCGGATCTCGCCGGCGCTCGGCGCGATAAGGCCGAGGATCATCTGGATCGTGGTGGTCTTGCCGGCGCCGTTGGGACCGAGCATCCCGACTATCTCGCCAGGACGGACGAAGAACGATATGTCGTCGACGGCGGTGAATCCGTCGTAGGTTTTGCTGAGATGTTCGACTTCGACGATCATGCTCAAGCGCTCCTCATCGTGCCGATTGCGTTTGGGCGAAGAGAAAAAAAGACGGCCACGGATCTATTTTACCCGTGGCCGCCTGTTACGCCGTATTCGTCTGTACTGCTACTCAACCATGGTCCGGCCCCTCAGACGCACTCCCACGGGTTCTTTTCCGATTGCGCTGTATTGCAATTACCAACATGGGTCGATGCGTCCTCGTTCGAAAGATGGTAGCGCGGCGCCATGCGTGCGGCAAACCGCCGAGCCGGCGATTTCTCCAATGCAATGTCGGCGACCTGCAAGGCCGCTGACTCAGGGAAGCGCGGATTCGCTTGCGGGATCGCCGGCGATACGGCTGTGCCACATCACGCGCGGCTCGCTCATGTCCCACGGCGTCGCCTGATGGAGCAGGCATCGGTTGTCCCACACCACCACTTCGCCGGGCGTCCACTGATGATGGTAGACGCGCGGCCGACGGCAGGCGAAATCCACCAGCTCCTCAAGAAAGCGCTCGGATTCGTCCGCGTCCATCCCCGGGATGTTGTGCGCATGGCGCCCGATCAGCAGCGACTTCCGGCCGGTTTCGGGATGAACCTTCACCAGCGGACGCATCGGCACGGGGCCGTCGTGGAAGCCGTATCCGCTGTACGCGCTGCCCTTCTTTGGGAAGTGGCCGAGCTTCGCCTGGCTATAGTGGAGCGAGTGATACGCGGCAAGGGTTTGCACCTTCGCCTTGAGTGCGTCGTCAAGGGCGTCGTAGGCGGCGCGCATATCGGCCCATCCGGTCGCACCGCCCGATTTCGGCACCACCCGCGCGCTGAACACGGCGCCCTTGGCCTGCACCGACATATAGGTGCTGTCGCAATGCCAAGCCATGTTGCCCTTGAGCACCTTCAGGATGTCGTTGTCGGGATCGGCGATGACAGTGCCGTCAGACTTCACGTTGCTGATGGGCGCGAGTTCGAACTCGAGCGGCCCGAAACGTTTGGCGAAGGTGACCTGCTCGTAGCGGCTCAGATATTGCCCGGGAAAAATGAGGAGTGCGTACTTGAGCCATGTCGCGTGGAGATCCCGCCAAGTCGCGTCGTCGAGCGCGGCAAGCTTAAGCCCCGTCACGACGGCGCCGAAAGTGGCGTCAAGAGGTTCGATATCGAATGCGCGTGTCACGGGCCCCTCCGATCGAACGCAGGGTGTAAAGCGCCCCGCCACGAACGCTATCGAACCCACACTAGACCGGTCAAATTCCTTGAACAGTACGGTCCAGGCCGCGGCCAGATTCGTCACCCGAATTGTCGAGCCGGCTCAATCGCGCGACAGGCCTCAACGGACACGCTGAAATTTTTCTCCGGCGCGATTCGGCCGCTGCGCAGGACAGCGACGATTCTGAATCTGGGAGTATTCTATCGGC
>JAKAVX010000163.1 GCA_021827465.1 Deltaproteobacteria bacterium
GCTCAAGGCTCGCGACGCCGGCCTTGAGGCAAGCAGGCTGCGCTCGGAGTTCGCGGCGAACATGAGCCACGAACTGCGTACTCCGCTCAACGCGATTATCGGAATGACCGAGATGCTCCTCGACAGTGAGCTCGCCGACGAGCAACGGGAATACGCAATGACGGTTGCAGCAAGCGCGCAGGCGCTTCTCAGGATCGTCGAGGACGTGCTGGATTTTTCCCGTATCTCGGCCGGCGAACTCAAGCTCGAGCAGGCCGAGTTCGTGCCCGCCGACGCGGTCAAGGACGTGGTCGAAGCCTACGCGCAGGCGGCCGCGGGCAAGGGAATCGAACTGTCGGCGCAACTGGATCGCACCGTACCGAACGGGCCGCTGCTCGGCGATATGGAGCGGCTCACGCAGGTCCTGGTGAACCTGGTCGACAACGCCCTCAAGTTCACGGCGCGCGGCCGGATCTCGATTCGCGTCACCGAGGAAACCCACACCGCCGAGCAGAGCGTCCTGCACTTTGTCGTGAGCGACACGGGAATCGGAATTCCGCCCGAAGCGCAGCGAACCCTCTTTCAGGTTTTTTGCAAGGCCGACACCTCGATGTCGCGAAGCCATGGCGGGGCCGGCCTTGGCCTGGCGCTGGCCGCGAAAATCGTCGCCGCGATGGGCGGCGCGATCGGAGTCGAGAGCACGCCCGGTAAAGGATCGTCGTTCTGGTTCACGGCCGCGCTCAGAAAGCCCGGAGCGGCGAGGCCCGTGGCGGCCAAGCGGTCCAAGCGTCCAAGCCGGGTCGCTCCGGTCGCCGCTTCCGCCATCATGGCGCTCGACGCGCCGGTTCAGAGCACGGCCAGGATTCTGGTCGCCGAGGACAACCCGGTGAACCAGAAGGTGATGCTCACGATGCTGCGCAAGCTGGGATACAGCGCGGATGTCGCCCCCAATGGACTCGAGGCGGTTACCGCAGTGACCCAGAAGCCGTACGACATCGTGCTGATGGATTGCCAGATGCCGGAGCTCGACGGTTACGAGGCGACCCGCCGGATCCGCCGGCAGGGCGGCCGATTCGCACGCATCCCGATAGTCGGCGTTACCGCCCATGCGCTGCAGGGCGACCGCGAGAAATGCCTTGCCGCGGGCATGGACGAGTACATGAGCAAGCCGATCGTGATCCAGGGATTGGCCGAGGCGCTCCATCGATGGGTCGGCCCGGCGCGAAGCGCGACAACCGCCACGTCCGCGGCGCAAAATTCCGGCGATCCGGCGCCACCGGTCGCGTCTTCGCCTCAAGCCGACGCCGCCCAAACCCGGAACGAGGAGATGGCGGAGCCGATCGATCAACGTGCTCTCGAGCAACTCGAGGAAGTGCAAAACGACGGCGCGGGCGAAGGCTTCGTAGCGAACCTTATCAACCTGTTCCTCGCCGACATGGAACAACGCACGCAGGCGATGGGCGAAGCGGTTCGCAAACCCGACTGGGACGTTGCAAGCCGGATGGCGCACGCGATCAAGGGAAGCTGCGGGCATTTCGGCGCGAAACCGCTCGCGGAACTGTGCGTGCGGATGGAGGGCATCGCGCGCGAGCGGCAGCGCGCACAGGCACTGGAGCTCTTCGCGGAACTTGAGGCCGAGTGCCAGCGCGTAAACTCGGCTCTCAAGGCGCACAGGCTCGCCCGCGATGCGTGAAAGCGAAGAGCCTCAGCCGGCGGGCGAGTTTTGCTCCGTGAGCGCCGGGGACCTGAAGAACCTAGACCGCAGCGATGTGTGTGAGGATGGGATGCCACTGCAGGACGCCGTGACCGAAACTCTCAGAGGAATGAGATTCGCCATTGTCGGATTCGAACCGCAGGAAGCCGCGCGAATACGGTCCGTGCTGGACCTGGCCGGCGCGCACGCCAACGTGCTCGGGAGCGCGTCGGCCCATCCGCGCCTCAATTCGCTCGCGATGTTCGACGTGTGCGTGATCGACGTGTCGCCCGGGGAGTCGGGTGAAGCGCCCGCCGATCTCGTCGCACAGAAAGAAAAACCCGCCGTCCTGATCGGGAACAGCGGCGAGATGCGCCGCCTTGCATCGATAATCGCCTCGCCCGCGCGGGAGTTCATGCTGCGGCCGTGGACCGAGGAGGAACTCGCCCTGCGCGCTTTTCGAATACTGCGCTACGAGGAGGGCCATGAGAGCCGCAGCGCGCAGATCTCGCGCGAGAAACCGCTCGTGGTGCTGGCCGACGATGACAAGATGACCGAGCTGCTGGTTTCCTCGATGCTCAAGTCGAGCGGGATCCAGTGCAAGGTCGTTTCCGACGGCAGCGAGGCGCTCGAGATAGTGCGCAAGTTCAAGCCCGATATCCTGCTGCTCGACGTGTCGATGCCGAAGATGGACGGCTTCCAGGTGTTGAGCGCAATCAAAAATGATCCCTCCACGATGGGTGTGTACGTCGTGATGCTGACGGCGAGCGGCGCGGAAGACGACGTGGTTCGGGGATTCTCGCTCGGCGCCGAAGACTACATCATAAAGCCTTTCCATCCACATGAGATGATTGCGCGGCTGAAGAGGCTTCTAAGACGGCGCGAAGCGGCCTAGCGCCGCGACTGAAATCCGCCGGCTTCCCGTCGCTCGTAACGCGGCGAATCCCTGACCGCGGGCGCGCTTCGGCGAGTTCCGGACCTGATTGAGGAAGCCGAATTAGCGTGATAACTTCTGGCTTCCTGTCGGGCCGTAAGGCGGCGTACCCAAGTGGTTAAGGGAGAGGTCTGCAAAACCTCCATTCAGCGGTTCGAATCCGCTCGCCGCCTCCAAAAACCCCCGAGTCTCAAACGGCATTCAGAGCGCGTTGCGCCCAAGGTCTTTCCGGAGGATACCACCAAGGGCGTGGAGTTTGACTGCGTCCTGGCAATTCCGTCCGTATTCTTAACGCCGCGTCACCGACGGTGTAGCTTACTGCGGGAGCGGGGCCGGCACGGAGGATGGAACGATGCGCGGTGGTGGCGGTGAGGCGGTACTGAAGCTGATGCGACTGCTGGTCGCCGCGCTCGACGGCCTGTGGCGCGCGATCGGGCTCGCGCTGCTGGGGCTTGTCTGCCTCAACCTGCTCGCCGCGGCAGTCCTCGGGATCCATCAACTGCTCAAGCGTCCCGCCGCTCGCCCGGACATGGTGGACCGTTACTTTCGGGCCGAGGCAAAACTTCGCCTGACCTGGGAACCCTACTTCTACTGGCGCACCCATCCGATGGCCGGCAAGTGCGTCAACGTGGGCGCCGACGGTCTCAGGAAGACCTGGGACGCCGGCATGCGGGAGACCGGAAAGACAGACGCGAAGGTCTTCGTATTCGGCGGTTCGACTATTTTCGGCCACGGAACATGCGACGATTTCACCATACCCTCGCAGCTTGCCAAGGCATTGGCCGCGGCGGGACTGCGCAATGTCGAGGTCGTCAATTTCGGCCAACTCGGCTACGTGAGCACGCAAGAGGTCCTGAGTCTGCTATCGAGCCTGCGGCGCGGAAATGTTCCTGACGTGGCGGTGTTCTGCGACGGTTTCAATGACATAGTATCGGCGTACCAAAACGGTGTAGCCGGAATAACCGAGAACGAGGAAAATCGCGTCGCGGAGTTCAACGCGCTGAACCTGACGATCGATCCGCTCGGAGCCGCAGGCCGCACTGTCGAGGCCGTGATGCGGTCGTTGTCGGTGATCCGTCTGTCCCGCAAGGTTCTAAGGCGAATCGGTGCTCCCGTCCCGGAGCGCGGGAGCAGGGGAATTCGCTTAAGCTGGGACGTGTCGTATGCGGGCCAGCGCGGTCGCAGGCTCGCGGAGCAGGTTGTCGCGTCTTACACGGAAAATGCGCGCCTGGAGGAGGGGGTGAGCCATAGCTTGGGATTCACCGCGCTCTTCTATTGGCAGCCTACCGTGTACGAGGACAGCACTATGCCGGTCCAACTTCCGCGCGGAGCCGGCACCACGGCGCAATTTCAGAACTTCCTGCGGGAAAGCTACGCCGCAGCAGCCGCCGCAAACCACACGCCGAGCACCGGCGGCTTCACGCTCACCGACCTGGGCGCCGCTCTGGACGGCCAGCCCGAGGGATGCTTCCTGGACGATGTGCATCTGGACGGGCGATGCAACGAGGTCGTCGCGCGTATTATCGCCCCTGACGTGATCCGCGCCCTTCAGCATCGACCCGCGACGGCGACACTATCCGGGCCTCCACGCGCGCATTGAGAATCCGCAGCGACGACGCGGATACGCCGCGCGGCGGATTTCGCGCACTAATGCTTCACTTGCGAGGATTGCGCAGCGTCGGCCGGGCGAATCGTCACCTTTACGGGGCATGAACCGCCCTCTTCGCCAAAGCATAGGATCGCTATGACGCCGGGCCTGGCCCGGTCGTCTTCCTGGACATTCTGCGGGCAGGGCCAGTATTCGCCGCGGCGATAGACCGCTACCGCGAAATAATGCCCCGGCGGAAGCTGCCCGGTAACGCTGTCGCCGGTTGGCCGCAGAACGTGCCTGGCGATGCTCGTGAAACCTTCGTTGGGACCGCCCATCTGGAATTGCATGAACGACAATACCCACAGATGGCGTCCGGTCGCGGTCGCCTCGTAGGTCATCGGGTGGCTCGATGAGAAAGCCGCCTTGTCGCGGCATACCCACGGCCGTACCTGGCCCGCAAAGACCTCCGGCGCCGTCGCGCAGATGATCGCAATCGCAAGTATCAGCTTCCGCCACGAGACAATACGCATATTACCTCCGTCCGTCCGCCACATGGCCGCGTTGGCCCGTAGCCGCTACGCAGCCGCCTCACCAAGCTCGATCAGGCGCTGTACGATCCCGCCGAGGTTCGAGTCTCTTGGCGTGAACACGGCCTTCACTCCCATATCGAGAAGAGCCTTGCGGTCTTCCTCGGGGATGATGCCTCCCAGAACAAGTTTGACGTCCGAGGCGTCGCGCCGCTTCAAAAGATCCAGCGTCTCGCGCGCTATCGTCATGTGAGCGCCGGCCAGGCTGGAGACCGCGATGATGCTGACGTCCTCCTGAAGCGCGGTTTCGACCATCTGGGCCGGGGTCTGTTTGAATCCCGCCAGCACCACTTCCATCCCGGATTGCATGCATGCGCGGGCGAGCAGTTTGACCGCGTTGATATGGCCGTCGAGGCCTGCTTTGCCGAGCGCGATGCGGAGCTTGCGCCTGGCGCGAGGCACCTCGAGCGCCACCGCGTCGGGAGCAGAGTCGAGGATGGGCGGCGTATAACGTCCGCGCGTGACCGATTCGATCGTTGTGGTCCATTCGCCGACCGTGCCGCCCGCGCGAGCGAATTCGAGCGTCGGACCCATCACGTCGCCGCCCTCTGCCGCGGCGCGCTGGAGCGCTTCGCGCGCCTGTGCCGCCGCGCGATTGTCGCGCGTCTCGCGCCATCGGCGGATCGACTCTATCCGCTCGCGCTCGATTGCCGCGTAATCGGGTTCGTCGGAAAGCTGCGGCGTCGTCGGGACCAGCCCGATTTCGCCGGTAAAAGCGTTGACGCCGACTTGCGTTATTTCGCCGGCTTCGAGCTTGCGATGGCGCTCGGAGAGAAGCCGGGTGAGTTCGGAGGCGATACTCGTAATCGAGCGCGCGTAGCCGTCCTCCCGCATGCGCATCGCGATCTCCCGAGCGCGCGCCGCCGTTTGCCCGGTGATCTCCTCGATAACCTTGCTGCCCTCGAAGATGTCTCCGTAGGACGTGACCTCGGTCTCATGCATCAGGACCTGCTGGATGCGAAGCGACAGTTGCTGCTCGGCCTGGTCGGGCAGCGCGATCGCCTCGCGGAAGCCGGGAAGCTGAAGCGCGGAGACGCGGGCGTTGGCGGAAATCACCACCGGCAGCGCCTCGTACGCGATCCTGATGATGTTCACCTCGGGCTGCTGCTCGGTAAGCGTGAGCGAGCGCACCTGGCATCCGGCGCGGAACGCGACTCCGTCGATCCCGTACTCCGAGCGGCAAAGCTCGGGCCACAGACGAAAGTACGCCCGTATCTTGCAGATCTCCGGCACCAGCTCGATACCGCTGTTGATGAAGAACGAGATGCGCTTGACCGTCAGCGCGAACGCCTCGGGGCTGAGTTCCTTGCGAAGCGCGTCCAGGATGAGCATCGCGTTGCCGAAGGCGTAGCCAATTTCCTCGGCCGGTCCGGCGCCGCTTTCCATGTAGTGATAGCCGCAGCAGTTGATCGGGTTCCAGTTGGGCACGCGCTCGACGGCGAAGCGGATTAGTTCGGTCGAAAACCGGAAGGAGACTTCGGGCTGGAAGATCGAAGTCCCGCGCGCGACGAACTCCTTCATCAGGTCGTTCTGCGTCGTGCCGCGAAGCTCCGTCCAGGGCACTTTCTGGCGCTCGGCGACGAGGAGATAAAGCGCGAGGATAAACGGCGCGGGCGCGTTGATC
>JAKAVX010000164.1 GCA_021827465.1 Deltaproteobacteria bacterium
CGCGGGTATTGACCCAGCCGCAGACTTCCTCGAATTCGCGGCGTCCACTGCCTGTCCGCGCGTTGATGTTCAGCACGTAAACACGGATTGCGTCCTCAAGGACGGCGAATAGAAGTTTTTTCTCACCATCCAGCATCGATCGGCGGCCAATCAGGTCATAGTACTGAGTCGGCATCAATGGATATACGCCGTCAAACTCCGCCCTTTCCCGTCTCGATCTGAAAGTTTTGCGCACTCGCATTAAACTTCCCCCAAAAAAAGCGACTTGAAGTTGCAAGACACTTATGTAGCAGGGAGGAGCATCCTGCGTGCCAATGCCTTATCGTGCGAAAAAACCTCGGCCGCAGCCCTATCAAGGCTCCTTAATGCTCTTCGGACGGGACTATTAAATACGCGTATCCTGGCTTTACCGAACGCTCGGTAGGCGACTTCGCGGGCGATGCTTCTTCGGGGAGCAACCTCAGGCGACAACTGGCGCAATCTGCCCAGCCGCTCGACAGGCGTCGCGCCTTCGACTCGCGGAGAAACCACTCGTGGCACGCGCGATGCTCTGGTCAGACAAGCTGATTCGGCAGCGTTAACTCGTCTCGCGAGCTCGAGTACGGCAAGGAGGATAGACGATGAAAATCACACTTTCCGTGATTAAGGCGGATATCGGATCGATCGGGGGACATATCCGTCCGAGTGACAAGTTGAAGGAGACGGTCAGGAACTACATTCGCGATAATGGCAAAGGGCTTCTTCTCGACAGCTATATCAGCTCGACCGGCGATGACATCGCGATCCTTATGTCGCACGAGCGCGGCGTGGACGATCCCAAGATTCACGAGCTTGCGTGGAAATCCTTCATGGCCGGCACCCAGGTCGCCAAAAACCAGGGACTCTACGGCGCCGGCCAGGATCTTTTGAAAGACGCATTCTCCGGCAACGTGCGCGGGATGGGTCCCGCGTCGTGCGAGATGGAGTTCGAGGAGCGGCCGAACGAGCCGTTCCTGTTCTTCGCCGCCGATAAGACCGACCCGGGCGCGTACAACCTGCCTCTGTATCTCGCGTTCGCCGACCCGATGCACTGTCCGGGGCTTCTGCTCTCGGCGAAGATCGGCAAGGGCTTCATTTTCACCATCATGGACGTGAACTACACCAAGGGCGATCGCGTCGTCGAACTCAAGGCGCCCGAGCAGCTTTACGACATCGCATGCCTGTTGCGCGACAACGAGCGCTTCGTCGTCGAGTCGGTGCGAAGCCGCGCGAGCGACGAAATCGCGGCGGTGGTGTCAACTTCGCGTCTGCACAATATTGCCGGCAAGTACACCGGCAAGGACGATCCGGTGGCGTTGGTGCGCTCGCAGAGCGATTTCCCCGCGACCGGAGAAATCCTTTCGCCCTACCGGATCGGCCATTACGTCGCCGGCACGATGCGCGGCAGCCATAACGGGCCGCTGATGCCGGTCAAGCTCAACTCGACGGTCTCATTCTTCGACGGGCCTCCGATCGTGACCTGCGCCGCCTTCTGCATCCACAAGGGCAAGTTCACCGAACCGGTCGACGCCTTCGACCATCCGTTCTGGGATTGGGTGCGCAACCGCACCTCCGAAAAGGCGGCCGAGATTCGCCAGCAGGGATTCTCGGGTCCCGCGATGCTGCCGTACAGCGAACTCGAATACGGCGGTGTGGCCGAAAAGATGAAGGATCTCGACGAGCGGTTCATCGTGCGCGAGGCCAAGCCCGCCGCCAAACCGCATCGCAAGCAGGCCGCCTGACGGCAGAATCGGGCACTTGATTCACGGCGCGGCGTCATTCTCGGCGTCGCGCCGCTTTTTTATACCGCGCATTCGCGACAATCCGGGCGCTCCTGCTCTTCGACCAGCGAAAGCACCTGCCCGGTCCGCGAGCCGTAGCGATAAACCGTCACGCCCTTGAGCTTGAGGCTGCGCGCGAGCAGATAAACCTCGCGCACCGCCTCGGGCGACGCGTCGGGCGGCAGATTTACCGTCTTGGAAACGGCGGCGTCGCTGTGGCGTTGAAACGCAGCCTGCATCCGCACGTGCATCGACGGCGGAATTTCGAGCGCGACCGGAAACCGGCGCCAAAGCTCCTCGGGAACGCCCGCGACCCCGCGGATCGACCCGCGCTGGTGAAGCGCGCGCATCGCCGCCTCGCCCGCCGGACCGAGCGCGCGAAGCTCGCGCTCCACCTCCCCGTTGACCTCGACCAGGCGCTTGCCGTCGAGCACCCTCCTGACCGTGGCAAGCGCGAAGAACGGCTCGATTCCGCCCGCCACGCCCGCAATGATGCTGACCGTTCCGGTTGGCGCGACGCATGTCACGGTCGCATTGCGCATCGCGGCATACCCGGCCGACTGCCATACGCTTCCCGCGAAGGCCGGAAACGATCCGCGCCTCAGCCCGAGCTCGCGTGAGGCCTCGCGCGCGGCCGAGCCAATGAATTCCGCGATCCTGCCGGCGATCGCGAGCGCCTGCTCGGAGTCGTAGGCGATACCGATCGCGGCCAGCAGATCGGCCAGGCCCATCACGCCAAGGCCGATCTTACGCGTGCGGCGGGTCGCCTCGGCAATCTCGGCGGCGGGATAGGAATTGGCGTCGATCACGTTGTCGAGGAACACGACCGCGTCGCGTACCGCCTCCTTGAGGCGCGGCCAATCGACGTCGTTGCCGGCCGCGAAATGCGCAAGATTGATCGAGCCGAGCGTGCACGATTCGTAGGGCAGAAGCGGCTGCTCGCCGCACGGATTGGTCGCCTCGATTGAGCCGACGCGCGGCGTCGGGTTATGGCGGTTTATCTCGTCGAGAAAGACAAGACCCGGATCTCCGGTCGCCCACGCCGATTCCACGATCATCTCGAACAGCTTTGCCGGATCGATGCTTGCGACCGGGCACCCGGTGCGCGGATTACGAAGCGCAAACGGCTCGCCCGAATCGAACGCGGCGAAAAACTCGTCGGTCATACCCACCGAAAGGTTGAAATTCTGCAGCCGGGTCGGAACCCGCTTGGCCTCGATAAACTGCTCGATATCCGGATGGTCCACGCGGAGCACGGCCATGTTCGCGCCGCGCCTTCTTCCGCCCGCCCTGATAACGCTCGTCGTGTAATCGAACACGTCCATGAACGAGAGCGGCCCCGAGCTTACCCCGCCGGTCGAACGGACGCGGTCGCCGCGCGGACGAAGCGCGCTGAAGGAAAACCCGGTGCCGCCGCCGGTCTGATGGATTCGGGCGACCAAGGCGAGCGTGGCGAAGATCGAGTCGAGGTCGTCCTCGATCGGCAGCACGAAGCATGCGGCAAGCTGCCCGCCCGCCAGGCCCGCGTTCATCAAAGTGGGTGAATTGGGCAGGAACTCGAGCCGCTCCATCCGATCGAGGAAACGCTTGGCCCAGAACTCGGGCGATTCGCCGTAGGCGCGCGACGGCTCGGCGACCGCTTGAGCGACCCGTTGCAGCATCGCGCCCGGCTCCTCGAGTTGGCCGTTCTCGCCACGCCTCAAGTAGCGCTCGCGCAGAACAATCAGTGCGTTCCCGGAAAGCGACGGCTGTTGGCGAGATGGCGTTTCCATGTCCCGTCCATCGAGAGAATTTGCCGCCGAACTACCCTGTGCGGATTCGGCCCGGGCCCTGATGCGCTGTCCCATCCAAGCCTACCACCACCGCCGCGCTTGTCGCATACGCCCCGGTGAGGGGGAGATCGTTGAAATCGCGCGACGCCCGCCGATTCGCCTGCCGCGCCGGGACCGGACTTCGGAATCGTGGCGTCCGATGCTATCATTTTGGTGGCTTCGCCGATGCTGAAAAGCAAGGCGGGGCATGCCGAATGATCGGGCATCGCGGCCCGAAACTGTTTCTCTCGGCGTCATCTCAAGCGGTTGTGGTTGTACCGTCCGGATATCGTTCCCTCGCGCGGAGACCGGTTTGGAGAAAAGGTTTCCAACGGATCCCGATATGGCAAGTCCTTTGCACGAGATCTCTCAGGGAAGGCGGTTCTCTGCGCCCGCGGCGTCGTTTTGCGGGCCATTTTGAGGAGAGGAAGGGATGAAAGTACGCGACCTTATGACTTCGGACGTCAAGCACTGCGGCATTCACGATTCGCTCAACCGTGCCGCGCAGATTATGTGGGAAAATGACTGCGGATGCGTTCCCGTGATCGATGAACAGACCCGGGTGATCGGGATTTTGACCGATCGCGACATCTGCATGGCCGCCTATACGCAGGGAGTCACCCTGTCGGGGACTTCCGTCGCGAGCGCGATGGCGCGCGAGGTCCAAACCTGCGAGCCGGGTGAGACGATCGCCGCGGCGCTCAAAAAGATGAAGGCCAATCGCGTGCGCAGGCTCCCGGTGATCGACGAGGACGAGCGGCTTATCGGCATTATCTCGCTCAACGACGTCGCGCGCGAAGGCGAACGCGAACGCGAGGCCAAGCTCAAGAAGCGCGCGCTAAAGGACAGTGAAATCGCCCAGGCGCTGGGCGCGATCTGTACTCATGACGGCTCCGCGATGACCATGCGCGCCGCCTAATCCGAAACGGCGGGCGAAATCGTTCAGGCGCAGGAGAGGAGCGGATCTATGCAAAGGCCTTTGCAGATAACGTCGCGTGATTTCGAGCTAACGCCCGCAATCGAGGCCGATATTCGAGAGCGTGCGGAAAAACTCGAAAGCTACTTCGACCGAATCACCGGATGCCACGTAATCGTCGAAGCCCCCGTCGGCCACCATCGCAAGGGCGGCCCGTTCGGCGTCCGTATCGACCTCAAGTTGCCGCGCGCCGAGCTGACTGCCACCCGCCAGGGCGCGGAGGATCTCGCCGTCGCGATCCGCGACGCGTTCGACGCGATCCGCCGGCGGCTGGAGGATCATGTGCTCGAGATGCGCGGCGCGGTCAAAGCTCACGAGCCGTTCGCAACCGCGCGGGTGGCAAGGCTCTTCATCGGCGAAGGTTACGGATTCCTCGAAACTCCCGACGGGCGCGAGATCTATTTCCATCGCAACAGCGTGCTCGACGGCCATTTCGAGGATCTCGCGCCGGGGACCGAGGTGCGCTTCGTCGAGGAAGCGGGCGAAGAAGGCCCGCAGGCAAGCACCGTCGCAATCCTGGGCGGCAAGCGAAAATAGCCCCACCGGCACGCGTCCTGGTCAACGCGCGACGGCCCGGCGGGCGCGACGGCGGATTGCGGCTCGGCTTACGGATGCACCGCAAGCACGTTGAAGCCGTTTTCTTCCAGCGCGCGCACCACTCCGCTGATATCCTCGGTACGCACCCGCACGTAGAAAACCGGCGTTTCCTCGCCCTCGACCCGATAGGTTCCCAACCCCAACACCTCGCCGCTTTGCTGCGCGGCGATTTCCGCGGCCGTCGCTATCCGTTCCGCGTCGCCCTCGAGCGACACGTCGATACGCGAACTGTCGGCTCCCGACGCTCCCACGAAATTCAGGAAAGCGGCGAGCATGTCGCTGGCCGTGATAATGCCCACCAGGATACCGTCGTCATCGACGACCGGAAGCCCGCCGATTTTGTGCTGGAGCATCAGATGGGTCGCGTGTTCGAGCGAGGTCATCGGGGTCACGATGATGACCGGCTGGCTCATCACGGCCCGGACCTTGGTGCGGTCGAGATGGCCCACATGCTGGCGCAGGTCGCGGTCCGTCAGGATTCCGACAACATCAGCTTTGTCGACCACGGGAAGCCTGCGGAAATGCCCGGCATTCATTTTCGCGGCGGCTTTGTCGAGCGTGTCGTTTGGTCCCACGGTGACGGGATTGCGCGTCATTTTCTGACCGACTCTCATCGTACCGTCTCCCTGGTCACGCGAACCCTTGATTCCCAGCCGCCGAGCCTTCGCATCTCCGCGCCCAGCGCCGCGCGCGTAACCATAATTCGGTAAAGCAATCCCTATTCCATCGCCGATATGCGGAAAGCCCCGCGCAAAAGCCATCCTTGTGGCTCCAACGGAGGCACGTCCGGGCGGCGTGCGAAGCGTTCTGTTCTCAGGGAAAAAACGCGAGGCAGACTTCAGGACGTTCGGCCCTGCTAGGGGAAGAACACGCGCGGGGAGAAGCCCTTCACGGGCGCGGGAAATTCAGCGGCGGCGGGCGAGCCGGCCAGCGCGAAGAGCGCTGCCACATTGTCGCGGTAAATCAGCTTCCAGCCGGGATTCCGCGCCGTGGCGGCGAAGCCGCCGGAACCCGGCGGCACCAGCACGAACTGCTGTGGATACTCGCCCAGCACACGCTCGGCGCCAGGCCAGTCAAAATAGAATGCAACGTAATCCTTTAGAATCTTGTCGGTATAGAGAGTTTCCGCGCGCTCGTCGATAAAAATCCGGCTTTGCGGCCCCAGATGCCACATCACGTAGCTCGCCCATGAGAACTCGCTCAGGATATTGCCCTGCAGT
>JAKAVX010000165.1 GCA_021827465.1 Deltaproteobacteria bacterium
GGTTATAGAACCTGAGGCCCTTGTCGATGACGTTGAACAAGTTTCGAAGCGAGAACGAACTCTTGCCGGGAGGCTGCTTGAAATGGGTAAAGTGCGGCGGCTCGATATAAAGCTCGAGCACCCCGTTTCGGAAATCAACCGGCACTACAGGACGAGCCGCCTGCAGCAGCATCAGGCCGAAAGCGGTTCCGCGCGCCCACGAGGCGAGTTCGTACATGTTGAAAAAGAACCAGTTGGGCGAAAGCGCGACCTCGACCGGCAGCGCGGCAGTTGCCTCCCACGGCACCTGCCCCATCGCGGCCAGGTAAAATCGCGCGAGCGTCCCCGCGCTGGAAATTCCTCCGCGCGAGAGAATCCAGCGCCGCGACTGCATCATCGGCTCGTCGCCCGCGCGCATCCCGGCCAGCTTGAGCGCGAAGTAGGCCTCGATCGTGCTCGACAGATAGCCCTCGCCGCCCTTGTAAAGCACCCAGCTTCCGTCGGCCTCTTGGGTCTCGAGCAGAAGCTTCTTAAGACGCCCCTCGAGTTCGCGGTCAACGGCGTCCATGTAATGCATGAAGATGATGTACTCGGCGTTCATCTCGGCGTTGGCTTCGAGCGCCGCGTGCCAATAGCCGTCGGGATGCTGCTGGCCGATGAGAGAACGCTGCGCGCGATCGATCGTGAAACTGACCTTGGTCACGAATTCGTCGCGCGCGACATCGGCCGGGCGAATCTCGCCGTTTTCCACCTGTTGAAGAGCTTCACTCATAGGTCTTACGGGTTTGTTTCAGGTTTTCCTTCTCGTGAATCGGGTCTAGGGAACTACGGCGCACTTGAGCACTTCGCCCCGTTCGAGCATCGAGAACACCTCGGCAAGCTCGGCCAGCCGCCGGTGGGCATTGATTATAGCGCCGGCTCCGATTTTGCCCTCGCCGAGCATCTCGAAGGCGCGCTTCACGTCGCGCGGCCGGAAATGGAACGGCGCAAGCAACGTCAGGTTGTCGTAATGCATCCGGCGCGTATCGACCTTGAGCGTCGTATCGGCCGGGCATCCGCCGAAGAACACGACCCGTCCGCCGCGGCGCACGCGCTTGAGCGCGTCCTGCCATCCCTCGACCTGCCCGGTGCATTCGATCACGAGATCGGGACCGAAGCCCGCATTGAGCGAGGCAACCGCGCCTTCCGGGTCGCCGCGGCTGACGTCGATCACGCGGTCGGCGCCGAGTTCGCCTGCCCACTCGATCCGCTTTGCTCCGCGCCCCGCTATCGCCACTTCGCGCACGCCGCGCGCTCTAAGAGCCAGCATATGCAGGAGCCCGAACGGACCCGCGCCGACGATAAGAACGGATTCGAACGGCTCGGGCCGCGCCGTCTCCTGCGCGTGCACCACGCATGACAGCGGTTCGAGCAGCGCGGCTTCCTCGAAGCCGAGATGCTCAGGCTTGATAAAAGCGTTGCGCGCCACGACGTGCGCGGGAACCAACAGATAATCCGCGTACGCGCCCATCACCATCCGCTCCATCGTCTGCGCGCACAGGTTTTCCTGTCCGCGCTGGCAATAGAAGCAAATTCCGCACGGCGCGGTCGGTGCGGCCATCATCGCGTCGCCCGGCTTGAAGCCGCGCACGCCCTCGCCCACCTCGGCCACCACGCCGGCGAATTCGTGCCCGAACGGAGTCGGCAGTTTCCACACCGGATGGCCGCGGCGATAGGTCTTCAGATCGGTGCCGCAGCTAAGCGCGCACTCGACCCGGACGAGCACTTCGCCGCGCGCCGGATGAGGCGGCTTGAAGTCGCGGAGTTCGAGATGCCCCGGCGAAATCAGCACCGCCTGGCGGGCGGATGAGGGCGCGGTTGTTGCGGCGATAGTCAAAGCTTTCGCTCCACCACGAACGCGGCCAGCGCGCGAAGCGGCTCGGCGCGTGCGTCGAAATTCGAAAGCGCGCCAATCGCGCGGTTCGAAAGCTCGCGCGCGAACTCGCGCGAGCGCTCAAGCCCGAGCAGCCCCGGATAGGTGTTCTTGCCGTGGGCCTGATCCTTGCCGGTGCGCTTGCCCATCTGTTCGGTCGAACCTTCGACGTCGAGGATATCGTCGACGACCTGGAAGCAGAGTCCGAGCGCCTTGGCGTATATGGACAGCGACTCCATCTGGCCGGCCGTCGCACCGCCCAGGCGCGCGCCGCCGCGCACGGCCGCGAGAAACAACGCGCCGGTCTTGCGCCCGTGCAGATATTCCAGCTCCCCGAGTTCCATCGCGCGGCCTTCGCCGAGCAGATCGATAACCTGCCCCGCGACCATCCCGCGCGAGCCCGCTGCTTCGGACAATTCCGCCAGCGTCTCGACCAGCAATCCGGGCGCCCCCGCGGCGAGCGGCGAACGCGCGAGCACGCCAAACGCGTCGGTCAGCAGCGCGTCGCCGGCCAGCGTCGCGATCGCCTCACCGTAGACCTTGTGGCTGGTCGGCCGTCCGCGGCGCAGATCGTCGTCGTCCATGCAGGGAAGATCGTCATGGATGAGCGAGTAGGTGTGGATCATCTCGACCGCGCAGGCAAACGATGCGGCGTCGTCAAGCGCGCCGCCGACCGCCTCGCACGAGGCGAGGGCAAGAATCGGGCGCAGGCGCTTTCCGCCGTCGAGCAGGCTGTAGCGCATCGCCTCGTCAAGCCGCGCCGACGGGCCTTCGGACTGAGGCGCCGCCGCGTCGAGCAGGCGTTCGACGAGCGAGCCTCGTTCCTTCAAATAGCGGTCGAGTTCAAACACGTTGGACCCTCTCGACCAGGCATCCGCAGCCGAATGCGCTGGTGACTCCGTTGGGCGGGACGCGGTTTGCCCGGTTTGCGGATGCAGGCATCCGGCGGGACTTCAAGGCCATAAGGTCAGGCCATGTAGTGGCGCACCATCCGCCAGGAGTCCTTGATATTCTTGCCGAACTCGAGAGCAGCCGTTCCCTCGAACCCTGAATGCAGCTTGCAATCGCGGCACCGGAAGTCCTGCTTGGTGCGATAGAACTCCCAATCGGTCGCCTCGTGAAGCTGGCGGAACGACTTGTAATGGCCGTTGGTGATCAGGTAGCACGGGCCCTTCCATCCCTGCGGATTACGCGTGACGGTGGTCCACGGGCTGCACGACAGATCGCGTTCGCCGGTCAGGTAATCGAGGTAGATGGGCGTGTTGATGATCTTGTAATGGTCGGAAAGCTCGCGCACCCGGCGGAACTTCAACGGCATCTCGTCGCTCCTAAGGTAGATGTCGTCGTTGTTGAGCACCTGGTAGTGATAACCCGGCGTGAGCAGCATCCCGTCCACGCCGAGGCCCGCGAGCATCTTGATCAACTCTTCGAGTTCCTCGGTGGTGGTCTCGCGGAATACCGTGGTGTTGCTCTGAACCCGGTAGCCCTTCTCCTTGAGCATCTTGATCATCTTGACGCAGGTGTCGAAGACGCCCTGCTTGTCGACGACGCGATCGTGGGTCTCGCGCATTCCGTCGATATGGACGTTGAAGCTCAGGTACGGGCTCGGCGGCATCTGGCGCACGAAGCGCTCGAGCAGGATCGCGTTGGTGCAGATCTGCACGTGACGCTTCTGCTGCTCGATAAGCCCCTTGGTGAGCGGGACGATGTGCTTGTACATGAGCGGCTCACCGCCGCAGATCGACACGATCGGCGCGTCGCACTCCTCGGCCGAACCGAGTGCATCCTCGAGCGGCATCATGTCGCGAATCGTGTCCTTGTATTCGACGATACGCCCGCATCCGATACAGGCGAGGTTGCAGGCGTGGAGCGGCTCGAGCATCAGCACCAGCGGGAAGTATTGCTCTCCCGCCTTGCGCTTGCGGCGCATGTACCGGCCGAGGTCCGTCATCAGTTTAAGCGGCATACGCATAGGCGTTTTTAGGAACTCCCTGGCCGTGGTTCGGCCCTTTTCAATGCCCGGCCTTGACGGCCTCCCTGTCTTCCTGTTCCGAGGCGCGGAACAGCCACTGGTCAACCATCGAGACGGCCGACTCCGGATTCATCGTGGCACCCGGCATAAACAGGAATTCGATCATGAGGCCGTTCAACGCCGAAAGAATGAAGCCCGCGGCGTCCTCGGGCGTGAACCCGCTCGCGCAGACTCCGCGTTGCTGAGCGCGCGAGATTAGCTCGACCAACATGTTCCGGTATCCGCTGTAGAGCCGCATGATCTGCTCGCCCAGCCCCTCGGACAGGCGCTGCTCGCGCAGCATCTGGGCAAGGAAGAAGCGCACCGAATTGGCATGGTCACGCACGAACAGGAGATAGAACTCGACCAACCTCAAGATCTGATGGCGCTCGTCGAGCATTCGCGATTCTTCAGCGAAATCGATGAAGTAGGGCTCCAGCAGCCGGTTCAGGACTGCCAGGAACAACTCCTCCTTGGTCTTGAAATGCCAGAAGATAAGGGCCTTGCTGACTCGCGCCTCGCGCGCGACTTCGGACATCGAGGTCTCATGGAAGCCGCGGTTGGCGAAAAGCTGCGTCGCAGCCTTGAGAATCTCGTCGCGCGAGTCCTGCGACTGTTGCCCGTGACTTTCCTGCGATTGTCCCTTGAGTTGAGATCCTACCATGCTACGGAAATGATCCCGCGATAGGCCGACCCTTGGACGGCCCAGCCGGGCCGTTCGGCTCCGGCCTTGGCGTCACCACCCTCCCCATAAACCCGTCTAATCGCTTACCCGGACTGGCGAGACCGCCTAACCTATCGGTCAAGGGTTAACTTTATTTCCGCAGTGGGGAAAGTCAATAGATGACAAAATAGCGCGAAGATTCAACCGGCTGGGGACACCGATTCTAGCCCGCCAGCGCGATTTCTGCCCCGCTGCGGGCGGATGATTCGCGGGCCGCTTCGATAAGCCGAAGTGCGGCTAATATTTCGGTAATATTCCGGACTGCCTCTTGTGAACCCGGTCCGGCCGCTATAGCCCGCTCGAATTCCGCCGCGACCCCCGCGAACCATGCCGAATGATAGGAGTTGTCGGGCGCATCGGCGACCGAAAGGTCCTCGGTCCGGCCATCTCGTTCGGTCAGGATGAGGCGGTCGCCCTCGATTTCGAGCGCCGCGCGCTCGCCGTAAAGAGCCGCCGAGGTGCGCCGAACCGGCGCGCGCCACGACATATGCGAGCGCGCAATCCGCCCGCCCGCAAACCTGACCCGAAGCTCCGCCATGTCCTCGACCGCGCCGTCCCTGCCGAGGCCGAGATGCGCCGATACGGCAAGCGGCGCGTCGCCGCCCATCAGCGATTGCATCAGGTAGGATACGTGCCACCCGTGGTCGATCAGGATTCCGCCGCCGAGTGCGCGCGCCGCGCGCCAGCTTCCCGGTCCGCCCGCGGGCTGGGTCCTCAGCCGGTCGATGTTCAGCAGGACGAGCGCGCCGAGCCTGCCCGACGCGGCAAGCTCGAGCGCGCGATGGTAGCTCGGCGAATGCTTCCAGTTGTGGACGCACATCAGGACCCGCGAGGCGCGCGCCGCGGTTTCGGCCAGCGCCTCGAATTCACCGGCGTCGAGGCAAAGCGGTTTCTCGCACAGCACGTGCGCGCCGGCTTCGAGCGCCGCCCGAATCGCGGGGGCGTGAAACGCGGGTGGACTTGCGATATCGACAAAATCCGGTGACTCGCCCGCGAGCATCAATTCGAGGTCGTCGTAGACGCGGACGCTCTTCGCGAGCCGCATCGCCAGATGACGCCGCTCGGAAACCGGGTCGTGGATCGCAACGAGGCTCACGTCGGGGCGCGAAAGCCATCCTGGCAGATGGCCTTGCGCGGCGACTTCGCCGAAGCCCGAGATTACGCCGCGCAGCTTCACATCCAGGCGCGCGCGATATCCTCGAGTTCGTTCTCCCATGTGTCGGGTGCGAGACTCGGCGGAAACAGGACCAGGCGATGTGCTCCGGCCCGCTCGTATTCCCTGGCGGAAGCGTGAGTATCCTTGCCGCCGACCGGCGAGAACACGGAAATCTCGATCTTGCCGAAGTCGCGGCCCGCTTCCGCGCACATCTTCTTCAGCGTCTGCAACTGCTCGGCGAGTTCGGCGGGCGAAAGCATAAGCGGACCCCATCCGTCGCCGATCGCGACCGTGTTCTTCATCGCGCGCTCGCCGCCGGCGCCGATCATGATCGGAGGATACGGCTTTTGCGCGGGTTTCGGGTAACTTCTCACCGGCGGGAACTTGACGAACTCGCCCTCGAAGCTCGGCTCAGGCTTGGTCCACAGTTCCTTCATCGCACGGACGTATTCGCGCGTCATCGGCCATCGGCGGCGAAAATCGACGCCCATTATCTCGCTCTCGTCCTTGAGCCATCCCGCGCCGATTCCAAAGATGAAGCGCCCGCCCGAGTAATGGTCGAGCGTGGCGACCTCCTTGGCGAGCAGGATCGGATCGAGCTCCGGG
>JAKAVX010000166.1 GCA_021827465.1 Deltaproteobacteria bacterium
CGCCTGAGCAAGCCCAGGGCTCCGCGGCCCGCCCCCTTGCTCCACCGCCCCACCTGGGGCAAAATATCGACCCCGGACTCTACTCATAAACGCGCCTACGTTGGGGGGCAGACCAGGGGCGACTACAAAGTTCTTGATCTGAATCTCCCCGCGTCCGGGGGCACGCAGAGCTATACGCCGGACGAAGACCTCAACTTCGCCGGTGGCACGTTCGTCACGAGCCAAACGTATTGGACCGGCGATCCCTGCCCCTGCAACAAACTGATATGTACGGCGAGCGGAGCGCAGACCTGCGCACGGTGGGGAGACTATAGTTCGACGGTGGTCGATCCCTACAACCCCACCAATCTCTGGACAATCCAGGAATATCTTAACCTGAGCCCGATCCCGCCTCCCACGCTATCGAGCTCGGGCGCTTCGCCCTCTCCACAGGCCATGCCGACTCCGACGGGTTCGACGGTTCAGGACACCAAATGGTTGGAGGTCTACACGGGCCAATAACGAGCTGCTCCAGCCGCGAAGCGAGAAGGGCGGGTGCTCCCGCGACTGTAAACTCCTCTCGAATGGGCAGGCGGCACTTCACTCGTGATGCGGCGAGAGCCACACGCGCTCGAAACGCGTCGGGCGCATCGGGTTCAGCACGAGCCCATGCACCCACGGCTGGCGGATCACGTAGCTGACGGGATGAAACAGAAACACCCACGGCGCGTCGGCGACCACGATTTTCTCGGCCTGATCGTATAGAGCGTAACGCTTTTTGAGGTCGGTCATCGGAGCGGCTTCGGCAAGAAGCTCTTCGACGCGGGGATCCGTGTAGAACGAATCGTTGTTGCCGCCCCATTGATCCTTTGAGAGCAGCACGCCGAGAAAATTTTCCGGATCCGGGAAGTCGGCTTCCCATCCCGAAAGGAACAGTTCCACGTTGTGCGGCTGGCGAATCGCTTCGAGCAGCGGTCCCCATGCGACAGGTTTCAGATCGATATGGACTCCGACCAGTTCGAGGTCCTGCTGAATCGACTCGGCAAGGATCTCTTCGGTCCCGCTCAGATCCGCGCGAAGCCACAGCGTCGGACGGAAGTCGGGGCCGATCTTCGCCTCTTCGAGAAGACGGCGCGCGCGAGCGGGGTCGTAGTTGTAGCCGCGAAGATTGGGATCGTAGCCGGGCAGATTCGGCGGCATCACGCCGCGCGCGACGACGCCGCGCCCGTTCAGAATCGCGATCAGCTTTTCCTTGTTGACCGCGTAATTGAAGGCGCGGCGCACGCGCACGTCGTCGAACGGCGCCATCTGGCAGTTCATCCCGAGATACATCGTGCTGACGGAGGTCTGCCTGAGGGTGAGGCGGCTTAGCCTCGGCGTCTTCATCACGTAGGGAAATTCGGCGGGCGGGATTCCGCCGAGAATATCGATTTGCCCGGCCCCGAACTTGAGCCATCCGAGTTCCTGGCTTACGCCGACCTGATCGACGACCGCATCAACGCGCGGCAGCCCTTTGATGAAGTAATAAGGGTTTTTCACCAGCACGATTCGCTCGCCGCCGATCCACTGTTTGAGCATGAACGGCCCGCTGCCGACGACATGGCGCGAGAAATCGCGGCCCCATCGCTCGACCACCTCGCGCGGCACCGCCGCCGCGAACGGCATCGCGAGCTTGTGCGCGAAGAGCGGATCCGGCGCCGTCAGATGGAAGATGATCGTGTATGGGTCGGGAACCACGATTCCCCGGACGTGGCGCGCTCGGCCCGCGATAAAGTCGCCGGCGCCGGCGATCGAGCGGAAATACTCGATTCCCTTGGAGCGCGTCGCCGGATTCAGCACCCGCTCGATTTCGTAGCGGAAGTCGTCGGCGGTTACCGGACGTCCATTGCTGAAGCGCGCGTCCTTGCGCAGGCGGAAGGTGAAAACGGTCGCGTCGGGAGAGGATTCCCACGATAGCGCGATATCGGGATGAAGGTTGATATCGGCGTCGCCGTAACGCACCAGCGTATCGAAGATCTCCTGCTCGAACGTCCACGAGAGCGTGTCGTATCCAATGGCGGGATCGAGGGTTGGAACGTCGTCCGTATCGGCCAGGCGAAGCACGCTTGCGCCTTTCGGCAGGCCAAGGCCGTTGCTCTCGCGGCTGCATCCGGAGACGGCGAACATCATCGCGGCTGCGGCCAGCAGCGATATCGCGGTGGCTGCGGCGCTTGCTCGCATCCGTCTGTCGCGGGAGCGCTTCACGCGGAGCGCCTCCGGAGCACGCCGTAGCCGAGCAGGTTGAAAGCGAGCACCGCATAGAAGATCGCGAGGCCCGGAAACGTCGCGAGCCACGGCGCGACACGGAAATACATCGTCGCCTGCTCGATCATCCTGCCCCAGCTCGGTGTCGGCGGAGGAACGCCGAGACCGAGAAAGCTGAGCGACGCGTCGAGCAGCAGCGTGCCCGAGGTTCCGAGCGCCGCCATCACGATTATTGTCGGCATCACGTTGGGCAGCACGTGGCGAATGATAAGCCTGGACGGTGAGGCTCCGAGCGCGCGCGCGCCGAGCACGAAATCCCGCTGCGCCATCGAAAGTGACTCCGCGCGAACGACGCGTGCAACGCCCGTCCACGAGACGATTCCGATCACCAGCAGGATACTCAGCAGGCTTGGCCGCAGCACCGACACCAACGCCATCGCGAGCAGCAGACCCGGCAGCGTCAGCATCACGTCCGTGAACCGCATCAGCACGATATCGATCTTGCCGCCGAAGAAACCCGCCGCAAGTCCGATCGCGACGCCTATCGTCATAGTTATCGCCATCGCGGCGACGCCCACCGTGAGCGAAATCCGCGTCCCGTATATCACGCGCGAGACCACGTCGCGGCCAAGCTCGTCGGTGCCCATCGGAAACGCCCACGACGGCGGCGCGGGATTGCCGAACGTCGGCGCGACCGCGCGAATCGGATTGTGCGGCGCAAGCCACGGCGCGAGTATCGCGACCACGACGAGGCTCAGCACCATCGCGCCACCGATCAGTTCCATCGTGCCCGCGCGCCGCTTCATCCCATCTCCTCCAGACGGATTCGCGGATCGAGCCAGAGATAGAGAAGATCGACGAGCAGATTCGCGACGACGATAAGGAACGCGGAGAACAGGACCGTGCCCATGATAAGCGGGATGTCGAGATTGAAGACCGCTTCGAAGGCGAGCCGCCCGATTCCCGGCCAGTTGAAGACGGTCTCGGTCAGCACCACTCCGGAAAGCATCGAGGCCAGGTCGAGTCCCGCGAGCGTAACCAGCGGCAGCATCGCGTTTGCGAGTGCGTGCTTCATCATCACGCGGGCGTTCGAGAGTCCCTTGCCGCGTGCGGTGCGGATGTAATCCTGATCGAGTGCCTGCGAGAGATTGGTGTGCAGCACACGCGAGTAGTAGCCCGCCGAACCGAGCGCGAGTGTCACGGTCGGCAGGATCAGGCTCTTGAAACCACTGTATCCGCCGAGCGGGAAAGTTCTGCTCACGGCAGCGACCGCGATCAGGAGCATGGTGCCGAGCCAGAAGATCGGCATCGAGACCATCGCGAGCGAACTCACCAGCAGCACATTGTCGGGCGCCCGCCCGCGCCACGCCGCCGCAACCACGCCCATCGCGATTCCGAACACCAGCGCAAGCGCCATCGCGGAGAGCGCCAGTATCGCGGTTGCGGGAAAGCGCGAGACGATGAGATGCGTCACGCTTTCGCGCCGGATATACGAGCGGCCGAGGTCGCCGTGGATCGCGCGGTCGAGATAGTGCGCGTACTGGACATACACGGGCTCGTCGAGGCCGAGCTGATGACGAATCATCGCGAGCGTTTGCGGATTCGCCTTCGCGCCCGCCATCGCGACCGCCGGGTCGGCGGGAACCAGGAACGCAATGGAGAAGGTGATCAGGGAGGTTCCGAGCAGGACGGCGGTGCCGAAAACGATACGGCGAGCGAGGTAGGCGAGCATCGCGGCGCCGATGCCTCAGCCTTCGAGCATCCCGCGCGCGCGAAGCTCGCGGGCGAGCCTGAGAGATGCGCGTTCGCGATGGCGCGCGACGGCGGGATCGGCCGAGTCGGGGTCGAGCGCGAGCCGTTCCTCGGCTCTGAGCAGCTTGAGCCGCTCCTCCATCGCGCCGAGCAGTCGCCGCTCTTCGGCGCCAGCGTCCCGGGCGGATTTGAGGGCGCGGTAATGCGCGAGGAATGCTTCGAGCGATGAATACGCCGGTTGCTTCACGATTCCGAGTCTAGCCCGCGCTTGCGCCGAGCGGCGATATCGCAAGCCCTATCAGATATCCCGCGACGGCGGCGCCGATTGCGATCGTCACGAAGCGCACGCCGCATCGCCATCTCTGCTCGCTGCGCGCGAGCCATCCCTGGAAGTAGCCCACCGAGAAAAGCGCAACCGCGGTGGTCGCGAGCGCGGCGCCGAGTCCGAGGTCTTTCGACGTGATGAGAAAAAACGGCACCAGTGGGACGAGCGCTCCCGCGACGAACGCGACGCCCATCACGAGCCCGTCGAGCGCGGCGTTGCCCATCATCGCGCCGCCGTAGCCATACATCTTCTGCTCGGCGATGGTCAGAAGCACGCGCGGCGACGAGCCGAGCAGCTTGACGATTCGGTAGGCCGCCTCGCGGTCGAGGCCCTCTTTTGCGAGTTCGCGGAGCAGGCCCTCCTGCACGATATAGGGACGTTCCTGCGCCTGCTCGCGGGTGCGATCGAGTTCGCCCTGGAGAACTTCGGCTTCCGCGCGGGTGCCAAGGTATGCGCCGGCCGCCATCGAGAGCGCTCCGGCGGCGCTCGAGGCGAGCGCGGCGAGAATCACCTGGCTGCGATCGGAAACCGCGCCGCTCAGCCCGAACAGAAGGCCCGCGGTCGTCAGCACGCCGTCCTGCATCCCGAAAACCAGCTCGCGGATACTGGAGAGCCGCTCGAAGAGCCTCTTTTGTTCCGAAGGATCGACGGGAGGCAAGGCTACCTAGTACTTGAGTTCGTTGGGCCCGAAAGCGACACCGGGTTCCCAGTCCGCCGGGCACAGATTTCCGGTGCGAATCGCGCGCACCACGCGCAGAGTCTCGGGGATGCTGCGGCCGACGTTGACCGGGCTCGCAAGCGAGTAAGCGACGGCGCGCTTCGAGTCGAGGATGAAGGTGGCGCGCAGTGCGACCTTCTCTGTTTCATCGAGGACGCCGAAAGCGTGCGCAAGTTTTCCGCCCTCGTCGGCGAGCAGCGGGTATCCGATACCGCCGAGTTCGTCGGCCCATCGGATGTGGCTTTCCACGCTGTCAACGCTGGCGCCGAGTACCGTGGACTGTTCGGCCTGGAAGTCGGCGAGCGCATGATTGAAGCCGGTCACTTCGGTCGGACAGACGAATGAAAAATCGTGCGGATAGAAAAACAGCACGACCAGTTCGGTCTTGATATCGCGAAGCCTCGTCCTTGTCGCACGGCGTGCAGCCGCGGAAGGGAGGTCGAAATCGGGAGCCGGATCACCTGATTTGAGCATGGTTTTCCAAAGTTCGATTCTCGATACCCTACTGAATCTCGTAGGTCAGAGAAACGGTCGCCGTGACCGTGATCTGGCCCGCTTCGACCGGTGTCGGCGGCGCCACGCTCAACATCGCGGCGCGCTCGGCGTACATGCCCTGGAGCGGCACCGGCCTGAACTGGGGGCTGACGGAGGCCTTGAGCACCCGCCCGAGCTTGACCCCGAGCGAGGCGGCAAGCGCTTGGGCCTGCGCCTGCGCGTTCTTTGAAGCCTCGGCGATTGCCTCGGTACGCGCCTTGCCGTCGTTACGGAGCCCGAAGTTCAGATAGTTAACCTGGTTTGCGCCCGCCGCGATCGCGGAATCAATAAGCGCGCCCAGAATACTCAACTCGCCGGTTTCGACCTTGATCGAGTTTCGCGCGACGTAGCCGACTATCTCCGGCTTGCGGCTGGGCCTTCCCGGTTCGGGCGCGGCGTACTCGGGCGAGAGCGAATAACCGCCGGTGGAGATCCTTCCTTTTCCCGCAAGCCTGGCTTTGAGCGCATCGACTACCTTGCGCGCGAGCGAGGCGTTCTGGCTCGACGCGGCCTCGGCTGTCGGCGCGTGGGTTTCGATCGCGAAGCCGAGGTAGGCGATATCGGGACTTGCAGTCACGTCGCCGTTGCCGCTTACCTCGATAGTGGGAACGGCGGCTGCTCCCACCGGCTCGACCGGGCGAATTGGCGAGGTCGTCTCGCCGGCAAAAGCCGGTACAGTGAGAAGAAAAACGGCGGCGAGGAAAACGGCCGTCGATACGCGCGGTTTGCTCCGCATCCTTTCCTCCTTACGCGTGGTCGGGCGTTGATCTCAGCCGATAATATCCGGAGACTGTCCCCGTTGACGATAGTAC
>JAKAVX010000167.1 GCA_021827465.1 Deltaproteobacteria bacterium
CCGGGTCGCAAGCTGACGGCACGAATCGGGCTTGCGCCCGAGGATGCCCGCGACTTCGTCGAAGTCCATGTCGAACACGTCGTGGAGAAGAAATGCCGCCCGTTCCAAGGGCGAAAGCCGCTCGAGCGTCAGCATCAGGGCAACCGACAGATCCTGCGCATATTCAGTCGCGGCCTCCACCGTCAGCGCGTCGTGGTCGAACACCGGTTCCGGCAGCCACGGTCCGACGTAGAGTTCACGCCGCGCGTGGGCCGATTTCAGATGGTCGAGGCAGAGCCGCGTGACCGTCTTGGACAGGAAGGCGCGCGGCTCCTCCACGTTTTCCCTCGTGCGCGCCTGATGCCATCTGAGATACGCCTCCTGCACGACGTCCTGCGCTTCGGCGAGCGAGCCGAGCATCCGGTAAGCGAGGCCGGTCAGGTGGCTGCGATGCGTCTCGAAACTCTGCGCCGAATCTTTTTCTTCTACGCTCATCAAACCGCCTGGCGCGATATGTGCGCGACCGAATCGGCGTGCGATACCGGCGCGACTGTCCCGCCCACTTTGACCTGCACGCATGAGCGTGCGTGGCCGAGTGCGTATTTCACGGTCGGAAAGATTCGCCCCGCGGTGATCGCAAACGCAAGCGAGACCAGCGCCCGCTTGCCCCATCGCGAGAGGATTTCCTCGCGCAGGCCGTCGGCCGCCGCGTCATGGCGGATCACCGCCTCGGCGAAGCGGAAGCCGAGCGCGGCGTCACGCGGCATCGCACGCTCGTCGCGGGCAATGATCGTCTTGAGCACCGCGGGCGCGACGCCGCTACGCTCCGCCATCGTGACGTTCAGTTGTGTGCAGGGTCCGCAATCTTCGGCCATCGTCGCCGCGAGTTTGGCGGCGTACAACGCTTCCAGCGCAATGTCCTTGTGATAGCGGCTTATGCCCATCACGCGTGCGAACCTGAGCGCCGCGTTCGTATCGGCATCGAGGATATCGTGCAGGTAGTTTGAGTTGTAGTCATAAGTGCGTTCGAACGCGGCGATTTGACGCCGTAGCAGCCATTTCAACATCGTTGTTCTCCTCTTGGAACGGGGGATTTCGGCCACGCCAGCCAAATCGCCAGAATCGCGGGGATGAAGATTGCCAGGAAATCGAACTTCAAATCGGCGAGGCTCTCGCGCCCGGCCGTCAGATCCCACAGATGCACCGTCGCGTGAAGCGCGAGAAACGCCGCGCCGGCCATCGCCGCCGCGCGGGCGCGCGCGTCGAATGAAAACCACGCGAGCGGTCCGCCCGAGGCAAGGTAAGCGCATCCGATATCGCGGACGAAATGCGGGTTGAACGGTCCGGTCCCGGGTACGCCCGGAACCGCGCGGTACCAGGCCAGCGGCAGGAATAGCATCGCGAGCCCATTCGCAGCGAGCGATATTCCCAGAATCGAGGCCAGCGCCCTGCGCATCGAGCATGCTCCTTCGCCACTATGACGACGGAGCAGGCCCGCGCGTGACAATCGATTTACGGCGCGGGATTTATCGAGACGAAGAGTCCGTTACTGCTGATTCATTTGCTGCCGGAGCTGGAAGACCTGAGTCTGCAGACGTTTGATCTTCTCGTCATTGGCCTGGATGCCGTTGAGCACCTGGAATTTGCCCGCCTTGGCGGCCGTGTTGGTGGAGGGTTGCATTCCGGCGGAAAGGGATGCGGTTTCAGTGCTGACCCGTTCGATTGCCTGTTGACGCTCGGCGCAGGTGCCGGCCGGCAGTTCCTGCTGGTCGCATTGCTGATGATCCAGTTTGGCGATCTCTTCGCGCAGTTGGGCGATCTCGGCCTGCTGATGCTGGATCCTGTTGTTGATCGCGGCCTGTTCGGCGCGCGTTTCCTTCACGCTCTTATACGCTTCGTAACCGCCCGCAGCGGTCACGCCGGTCGCGGCGCCGCCCAACAGGCCAAGACCGGTAGCACCCGCGAGGCCGCCGACTATCGCCCCGGCCGCCGTGCCGATTATTCCTCCAGCGAGGATGGGGGCGGCCTTGTCGCGCGCCTCCGCGGCCGTGCGCTCGACGCATTTCATCGTCTCATGGTTGTTCAGATGCACCGCGTCGCCGCTCACCTGGACCATCGTGCCGACGTCGTTCTGAGCGGTGCGCAGGTCGATAATCGCGTCGACCTGGCCCGGGTACTTCTGCTCCGCGACCTTTCGCAACTGCGCCGCCTCCCTGGTGTGGTTGGGATCGATCGTGGAGTCGCCGTAAGGCTCGACGAAGCTGACAACGCCAAGCTTGCTGTAGCATCCGCCGGGCACGCCCTTGGCGCTCACGTAGATATGATGATTCGGCGTTGCGGCCGCGGTGTCCGACGCTGCGGGCGATTGCGTCGCGACATCCTGCGGCGGCGCCGTTCTATTGGTCGAGCACGCGCAGGCGAATAACGCCGCGGAAAGAAAAACGAGCAGGCGGGTCTTCATAAATTCGTAAATCAGGGTACGGAAAAGGCCGGGCCAATTTCAAACATTCGGTGCGAAAACGGCGCCGCCTCCCCGATAAATGGCGCAGAATTCCACCCCGCAGGACTTACGCATCGGCCCTCGGACCGTGATAGGCTTCCCGCAAGCCAAAGCCATGTCGAACAACAGCCGCAAACTCCGTGAACCCACCGACTTCGGCGCCCGACAGTATCGGGCGGCGCTGGTCAACGTCACCAACGTCTGCAATCTCGAATGCCGCCATTGCTTCGTCTTCCGTGCCGACAACCCGAACCTTGCGCGCGACAAGATGGACGACGCGACGATGCTACACCAGCTGCGCGTGCTGCGCGACAGGCACGGGATCAAGTCAATGCTGTTCATGGGCGGCGAGCCGATGATTCGCAAGAACCTCGTGATGGAGGCGATCAAGCTCTTCGAGAATCCGTCGATCGTCACCAACGGGACCTATGGGATTCCCACGGCTCCGGGAACTCTGGTGACGGTATCGCTCGATGGGCCGGAGCGGATGAATGATCCGATCCGCGGCGAGGGCGTTTTCCGCAAGGTCAAGGAGGCGATTTTCGCGCGCAACCCTGACGACGGCACGACCGTTATCCTGCAGATGACCCTCACGAAAGAGAATGCGCCGGGACTCGAGGAGTTCGTCGAGGAGGTGAAGGACTGGCCGGTCGACGGCGTCGCGTTCACCTTCTATGTGCCGTGCAAGGGCGAGCATGGCCCGCTCGCGTGGGACGATTTGCGCGAACGCGACGTGGTGGTCGATCGCGTGATCGCGCTCAAGCGGAAATATCCGAACCTCATCAAGAGCAATGTTCCCGCGCTTGAAATGATGAAGTCGGATCGCGCGATGAATTACACCGGCGCGAACGGAGAGCATTGCGGGATGCGCTCGATGCTGCCGCTTTACATGGGCAAGGGCGGCAATTTCGAGCGGACCTTCTGCTGCTACGGCAACGACGTCGATTGCACGCGATGCGGCGCGTATGGAGTCTTCAACGGCGCGTACCATCGCATGAAAGGCGAGGAGCCGACCTACTCCGGGTCGTAGGCGCGCGTGGCGTGGCCTTCGGCCGCAACAGCTTCGCTCGCCCGCGCGAGCGGCGCGACAATCGCGCATGGCCAGTCGGCCAATAGCGATTTTCGTTTGACCTGACAGCTCCGCTTATACGAAAGTTTTCGGTGTCATCTGAGACGTTCGGTTTGTGGGAGAGGACCGGACGGGGGTGGGCAGTCGCGATGCCTTGTTGCGCGTTCGCCGCTTTCATCGTCAGTCAGATAGCGCTCGCCTTTGCCGCGTTGAAAGCGCGGCTGCCGGGCCGTTCGCCCGAAGACAATCCGGCCGAATCGCAATCCAACGCGGCAGTGGAATGGCGCCTGTTCGGCAGCGATGCGAGCGTCGCGCCGGCGCGCGTCGAGGCTGACGCCCGGGCCCGGCGGCGAGGTTTCCGGCGGATGCCGGCGCGCGCGTGGATTCTTGCGGCGGCGGTTGAGACGGCAATCGTATTGGGAGCGGCCTACGGGTTCGGCTCGCATCTCGGACATTTCTTTTCGGGCATCGCGGGTCATCGCCCGGTTCAAGCCGCCGCAAGCCACGTTTCGATACCGGCGCTGCCGCATTGACGCGGCCATAATCCGTATAACCGGCCATACGAGGAAAGATATGACAAGCGCGCAACCGGCAGTGGCCAGCACCCCGCTAATCAACGCAGGTGCGTCGACGGGACCGTTGACGATCGCGCGCCAGCGGCGCACCGCGTCCATCTATGCCGCGATGTGCGTGCTGGGGCTGGTTCCGATCGTGTTCGGGATGTCGCCCGGGACGCAGGCGGCGGGGCTTGGGTTATGGATTCCGGGCGGCGGATTCATCGCCGCCGGGGGATGGGCGATGTTGCTCTTTCCGCTGACGCTCGCGCTGTTCGCCCTGGCGGTTTTCGCATGGTTCGGCGCCGGCGCGGTAATCTTTCCGGTTATCGTATGGGGCGGCAGCGCTGCCGCCGCCGGTCTCATGACGAACGGCGCGATTTGGCCCGTCGCTCCCTATCTCCTTGCCGCGATGGTCGCGGGCGTAATCGGATACTCCCGGCGCTCGGGTCAGAAGAGAAAGGCGCGTGAGCTTGCGACTCTCGCGGACCGCAACCGCTATCTGCCGCGCGCGCTCGCCGAACTGTCCGAACTCGTCGTGCCGGCCCCGTCGCCCGGCGAACGGGAACTCACACCCGAGGACCTGGCCGCCACGCGTTACGCTCTCGATCGCGCATTGCAGCCCGTCGGCGCGCTTAACGGTTACGATCGTATCGACCAGTTTCAGACCTCGGCGCTGCGCTACCAAATCAATCATCTCGGATACGCGCTCGGGATGCTCCAGTGCCATTACACGCCGAGCTTTCACGGCTATCTCTCCGAAGCGCAACGAAGGCTGATCGAGACCTACCTGGAGCGGCAAATCTGGGGCTACTGGGTTTACGAATCGGCGTGGGGGCATCTGAATCTCGCCAAACCCGATCCCGCCGGACGCGATAACATCATGTTGACCGGATGGTTCGGTATCCAGGTCTGCCTCTACATGTCGAACACCGGCGATCGGCGCTACGCCGAGCCGGGCAGCCTGACCTTCCGCCTGAACGAACGCAGGGCTTTCCCCCACGACGCGCACACGATGGCGCAGTCGGTCGCGCGCAATTTCGAGGATTCGGCTTTCTGCCTCTATCCATGCGAGCCGAACTGGATTTACCCGATCTGCAACCATTACGGGATGACCTCGCTGGTCATTCACGATCGCCTGTTCGGAACATCCTACGTTGCCGACAACCTTGAACGATGGCTTAAGAATCTCGACTCCGAGTTCACCGACTGCAGCGGCAGCCTGATAGGGCTTCGCTCGTCGCTGACCGGGCTCAAGTTTCCGTTCCCGGCCGGTGAAGCCGGTTTCGCCGAGTTCGAAAACTGCTTCGCGCCCGAACGCGCGCGCCGGATGTGGACGATTGCGCGCCATGATCTGCAATACGTGATGAAGCCGGAGGCCAACGGAGCCCGGTTAGCCATCCCCGGCCGCGGATTCGATTTCGGCAACTACAAGGGTGGCTTTACCGGCGCGTATGCGATGATCGCGAACTCCGCGCGCGAGTTCGGCGACTACGAAATCGCCGGCGCCGCCGCGCGAGCGCTCGACGAGGACTGCTCCCGGGCCGACGACGGCGGTATCCTCCGCTATTCCAGGGGATCGAACCTGTCGAACGCGATGGCGGTTCGCGCGCAATTCCATCGCCGCGACGATTTCCGAAACGCGATCGCCGAGGGACCACCCGCTTCAGTGTTGCGCGGGCCAATCCTGGCCGATGCGCGCTATCCCGACGTGCTCGTCGCGCGGGCGTTCAGCCACGGCGACGATCTCGACCTCGTGCTCTATCCGGGCGCGCATCCGGGGCCGCAGACCATCCGTATCGAGCGGCTTCGCCCCGGCGCTGGTTACGCCGTGAGCGGCTCGCAGGAAATCGCGCTCACCGCGGACGGGTCGGGAGCGGCGTCGCTCACGATCGATCTGGCCGGACGGACGCCGCTTCATATCGCACCGCGCAACTGAATCGGCGGTTGACGCCCACGCGCGTGCGGCGGACCTGCTGAAGGGCGACGCCGCAGCTGTCCGCGCGCGCCGCGTGCTCGCGCGCCTTATCGGCGAAGAGCGGTTCTGAGCGGGCAGGCGTACGCCGTCGCGGCCCGGCGCTGTATCTCGCTCATCTAGCGGACGATATTTCGCGGGTTGGGCTGGCGCTCGCGCGGCGCTTGGCTGTAATCGCCGAACGCCTCGTCGCGCGCTTCGACAACCGCGCCGACGCCCTCGCGGCTGGCTTTTTCGATGAAGGCCGCGGCGTCGGGCGTGTTGCGCATCAATCCGCAA
>JAKAVX010000168.1 GCA_021827465.1 Deltaproteobacteria bacterium
GCAGATGGCCGAGTCCGTGGCTCTGGAACGCCGGCATCACGTAGCGCGCCCACAGTTCGAAGGAGCGCAGCGTCGCCTCGCGCGAGGCCCATTCCTGTGCGAGCAGGAGGATTCCGCCGAACCCGCCGCTCAGTTCCTTGAGTTCCCTGATACGGGCGATCGCGTCGTCCGGGGTGCCGATAATCGCCCCACCGCGCGCGACCATCCGGTCAACGGTCATCTCCTCGATCGGCTGGTCGGGATATTCCTCGAACTGGATGCGCGCTCCGAGCGTGTTGATGAAATATTCCTGGATCCAGAGATTCGCGCCCGCGCGAACCTCGTCGAGGGCCTGCTGGCGCGATTCGGCGAGATGGCAGGGCAGGACCAGCCGCCAGTTGGCGCGGTCCACGGTTTTGCCGTGCTCGGCCGCGGCTTCCTCGGCCATCTGCCAGCGCTTTTTCAAATCGTCGAGTCCGCCCGGCGCGTAGGACGCGACCGACAGCACCCCGCATCCGAGTTCCCCCGCGGCGACCATCCCGGACGGCGAGATGGTGCTGGCGACGAAGATCGGCATGTGCGGCTGCTGGAACGGCTTTACCTGCAGATGGGCGTCGCTCATCTTGAACCACGAGCCGTCAAGGGTGATTCCGCCTTCCTCGGTAAACAGCCTGACGATCGCCTTGATGCCTTCGACCATCCGCCGGCGCTGCGTGGTGGTGTCGATTCCGAGCATGTGCGCGTCGGCAGCAAGCGCGCCCGGACCGCATCCGAGCATCACGCGCCCGCGGGTAATCTGGTCGAGAAAGGCGAACCGGCTCGCGATATGGAACGGATGATGGTACGGGACGCTGACCACGCCCGAGCCGAGCATGATACGGCGGGTGCGCGCCGCCGCGACCGCCATGAAGATCTCCGGCGAGGGGATTATTTCCCAGCCCGAGGAATGATGTTCGCCGATAAAGGCCTCGTCGAAGCCGAGTTCGTCGAGCCATTCGATAAGCTTCAAGTCGCGTTCGAAGCAGAGCTGGGGATTCTCCCCGACGCGATGGAAGGGGGCCATGAAGATGCCGAATTTCATGTCGTCTCCTCGGGCGCCCGGCGCTGCTTCCTCGGACGCGGCAGCGTATTTGAAAACCTAGGACGAAAGCGCGGCCGGAAACAACCGACCGGCTCGGCGCGCGCACAACCGATGTTATGAAGCCTGCTCAGTGCGGCGCGCGACGGTGCGAAAACGCGGTCCTTCGGGTGCGGTCTCCATCGAGATGGTTATTGCGACGGGGAACTCGCGGCCCTCGCGATCGATCGCGACGATCTCCAGGGTCTTGCCGATAAAGGCGCCGCCCTGGCCGGTGGTGGCAAAACGATGCAGTCCAGCGTCGTGAACCGCGCGAAAGCGCTCGGGAATTATCAATTTTGAGAGCCGAGCGCCTATCGCCTCGCCCTTCGACCATCCGAAGATGGCCTCGGCGCCCGGGCTCCAGTCGACGACCATCCCGTCCCGGTCCATCACCAGAAAGGCGGTTTGATTTTCCGCGCTTGGCACGATGATATGCTCCTCGATTTGGCGCCCGGAACCAGCGGCGCCAAGTCCGGCCGCTCGCAAGGCATGAGAATGTTAAGCTTGGCGCTGATGCGACTCAACCGCGAGAGCGGGCTTGGACAATCGCGATCATCGGCGGCTTCAAGGAATGTTTCGGGGATGAAACAGAGCGTCGAGGCGAACGTCTAACACAAATGAGAAGATTGTTCTTGTGTTCATCGGGACCTGCTTGCCCGGTCGAATCGCAAGTAGGAAGATCAAACAGGAGGCTGATACCGATTTTGGCCAACACCCGATTTCTTCAAGGCGCGCTCGCGTCGGTGCTCCTTGCTTTTGCGATCGCAGTCGGGCTTGGCGGTATCGCGCAAGCCCAGCAGCAGGGCGGTCCGCAACTCAGTATTCCCCAGAGCCAGGGCGGAGGCACGACGCTGGAACTTCCGCGAGTTCCGCAAAGCCAGCAGACCTACAAAATTCCGCCTCAACCCTCGCAGCCGCCGCAGCAGGAACTGGTTATACCCTCGCAGCAACTGCGGGCTCAGCCGGGCTACGAGCAGGTCACGGTGACGGTCACCAAACAGGGCAGGTATGTGACCGGGCTCAACAAGAACGATTTCCGGCTCTATGTGAACGGCAGGCAGCTCCCTATATCGTTCTTTCGCCACGACCTGAACACGCCGGTTTCGGTCGGTATCATTGTCGATACGTCGGGCAGCATGCAGCCGAAACTGCCGCAGGCGCGGTTTGCGATAACCGAGTTTCTGAACGACCTCAACCCGCGCGATGACGTGTTCCTGTTCGCCTTCGCGGCACGCCCGTTCCTGCTTCAGCCGTTTACCACCGACCATTCGCTGGTGATGCAGCGGCTCGCACTACTTCATGCCTATGGACAAACCGCGCTGTTCGACGCGGTGCTCGACGGGCTCCAGATGGTGCAGCGCGGACGCTACGACAAAAAGGCCCTGCTGGTCATCACGGACGGAATGGACAACGTGAGCAGTCATTCGGTTGGCCAGGTGATCGCGGCCGCGCAGCGCCAGGGCGTGCTCATTTATTCGATCGGAATCGGCGATCCCAACGTCGGTTCGATGCCGTCGCTCGCTATCGGGCCGTTCATTCTCGGTGGTTCGGACTATGACCGGGTAGACGCCCGGACGCTGACCACGCTTTCGACCGAGACCGGTGCCCGAACCTTCATCATCCGCCAGGTCGGCGACGGTGCGCGGCTGCGCCAGGCATGCACCTCCATCAGCAGGGAGCTTCGCGAGCAGTACACGGTCGGCTTCGTCGCGCCCGACGCGAGCGCCGGCGGTTACCGGGGCCTCAGGGTCGAGGTGCCGGGCCGTCCGGGGGTGTCGGTCCGGGTCCGCAAAGGTGTCGAGGTCGGGTCGCGCGGATGGACGGGCTCGCCGTCGGCGTACGGCGAAGCGGGCCGCGCGGGCTCTTCCGCCGTTCCCTAAACGAGCCGAAGCGATTCGGCGCGCCACGGGCAGCCAGCGGGTTTGCGCTTCATCCCGCTCGTACGCGAAGGCGCGCCGTCATCGCGCTCGTGAAACCCGACAGGCCGCGCGGCTAATCGAGTTTTCGCTTGCCGTAATAGGGCAGGGTGGTTCCCTCGCCCGAATCCTCCCTGGACTCCTCGGGAGCGACGACGCTTCGAAACGCGCTGTACAGCGCGAGCGTTCCCGGTTCGATAATGTCGGGATCGGTCACGATGTTGAGGCACGCGATTCGCCCGCAATCGAGCGCGCGTTCCATCGCGGGCGCGACATCCTCGGGGCGTTCGACCAGTTCGCCGTAGGCGCCAAGGCCCTCCGCGGCTTTCTCGTAATGAACCATGCCGAGGCTGGTCGCCACGTCCTGGCCCTTGCCCCACATCAACTCCTGGCCGTGCTTGGACATGCCCCACTGCTGGTCGTTGTTGATGACGACCGTGATGGGCAGTTCGCTCTTCACGCCGGTATGGAATTCGGAGAAATTGAGTCCCGACGAACCGTCGCCGATGATGCAGAAGACCTGCTTGTCGGGATGGGCCGCCTTGGCCGCGAGCGCGAACGGGATTCCCACGCCCAGGCATCCGAGGTAGCCGTGGCTCAGGAAGCGTCCGGGGTAACGCGCGGTCCACGCGTTGCTCATCCATGAGGCGGTCTCTCCGCCGTCGGCGACGATAATCGCCTCGGGGTCGAGCACGCGCGCGATATCGTGCGCCATCCGCGCCGGATGAATCGGTCCCTTGTGGCTGCGAATAGCGTCGTCGAACCGATGATGCATCGCGGTGCGCAGCGCGCCGAGCCGTTCGAGCCATTCGTGATGGCGGTCGAATTTTTCCTGGCCGATCGTCTCGATCGCCTGGCGCAGGAACTCGCGGCAATCCGAGGCGACGCCGAGGTCGATATTGCGGTTACGCCCGATCTCCTCGGGCTCGACATCGACCTGGATGACGCGCGCGTCGGCGGGGATGACCGAGTTGGTGCCGCCGGTGAAAAGCCCGATACGGGTGCCGAGCAGGATCACGAGGTCCGCGCTCGCGGCGCCGGCGTGCAGGGCGGGATGGATCGCCGCGAAACCGCCGAAGCATAGCGGATGCTCTTCGGAAATCGAGCCGCGCGCCTTGGAGTTCGCCATCACCGGGGCCTGCGTCAGTTCGGCGAAGCGGGTCAGTTCGTGGGACGCCTGCGAAAACCATGCGCCGCCGCCCGCAAGGATCGCCGGGCGCTTCGCCTCCTTGAGCCAGGCGAGCGCCTGCTTGAGCGACTCACGGCTTGGGCCGGGCGGCTCGTTCGGACGGTAGCTCTCGGGAAACGCGGCCTGGTGCTCGTCCACGCGCCTGAACAGTACGTCGATCGGAAGCTCCAGGAACACCGGCCCCGGCCGGCCGGAAACCGCGTGCCTGAAGGCCGCCGCAACGTACTCGGGAATCCGCTCGCTGTCGGTGACGGAACGCGCCCACTTGGTGATCGGACGCATCAGGCCCATCTGATCGACCGCCTGGAGCGGCATCCGGTCGTCGTCGGCAAGCGGGCTTCGTCCCCCGATCAGGACCATCGGGATCGAATCCATGTAGGCGTTGGCGACGCCGGTGACCGCGTCGGTGACGCCGGGTCCCGCGGTCACGATCGCCACGCCGGGCCGTCCCGTGGTGCGCGCCCATCCGTCCGCCATGTGCGCGGCGGCCTGCTCGTGGCGCGTGTCGAAGATACGAAAGCCGTGCCTGGCCGCGGCTGCGAGGATCACATCGAGATGCCCGCCATGCAGGGTGAAAATCTCGCGCACACCCTCGCGTTCGAGAACCCGCACCAGCATCTCGCCGCCATCAATCCTGGCCATCGTTCGATCCCTCCCCCGAAGCGTTGGGGCCGCAGGACGCCCGGCCGCGCGCAAGCAATTTTCCGCGCCGAATCCAGGGACATCCGCCCCGCGCCGATTCTACGGCGGAGTGCCGGCAATAGGCAAAGCGGCAATGACGCTCGGGTCAGTCTTTACGGCCGGGACGCGCGAAGGGCGAGACGAATGCGCGTTCGGGATCGGGCATCAGGTTGAGAAATTTCAACTCGGCGAAATCGCCCGCGACCTGGAGCGCGGAGAAGGTCGCATTGTCGATCCTGATCCGCCGGAAATGCTGGAGTTCGAGGCCCATGAAGTGGCAGAGCACGGTCCTGATGATATCGCCGTGGGAAACGAACAGGAGGCGTTTGCCAGGGTTGGCCTCGATCGCGTGGCGTATCGCTCTGACTCCGCGTTCCTGCACCTGGCCGATAGTCTCGCCGCCCGGGGTGGGCGTGGTCAGCGGATGGTCGCGGTAGCGCTCGTATTCGGCGTCCTCGATCAGGTCCTCGTAGACCATCCCCTGCCATCGTCCGTAGTGGACCTCTTCCAGTCCGACCTCGTCAATAACGTCGATTCCGCCGAGGCCGTGGCCGATTATTTCGGCCGACTGGCGCGCTCGCAGCAGAGGACTTGAAATGATGACTTCGGGGCCGATCAGCCGCGCGAAAGGAACTGCGGACTCGACCTGGACGCGTCCGCGCTCGTCGAGTTCGACCGGACTCTGGCCCATCACGCGGCCCTCGCGATTCCAGGCGGTCTCGCCATGGCGCATCAGCAGGACGATTCCCCGCATGCCCTCACCCCGGCTCAATTTCTGTGCGACGTAGAATGGTCCCAGCGCCATTTGCGGATATCCCCTCGCGGCTTTGGGCGTCGACCAAAAAAAGGCGGACGCTCGACGGGAGCGCCCGCCTTGCCGGCCATTTCACCATCTTCGACCGCCCGAGGCTACCTTCCTGCCGGTCCTGTCTCGGCGCCGACGTTCGCCTCGTCATGACCCGCGCCATTGCTGGCCGGCGCGAGCCCGCAGAACGCCTCGTAGTCGATAAGCGTGGTCTGGGTCGGATGGTCGCCGCAGACCGGGCAGTTCGGATCGCGCTTTATCTTGAGCATCCGCACGTAATCGCGCTCGGAGAGCGTGTCGAAGTAGAGCATCCGGCCGATCAGCGAATGCCCCGTGCCGAGAATCAGCTTTATCGCTTCGAGCGCCTCGATCGAGCCGATTACGCCGGGAAGCGCGCCGAGCACGCCGGCCTCGGCGCACGACGGCGCCATGTCGGGCGGCGCCGGCTCCGGATAAAGGCATCGGTAGCACGGCCCGCCTTTGGCCGGATGGAAGACCGTCGTGTTGCCCTCGAAACGGAAGATCGCGCCGTCAACCAGCGGCTTCTGCGCGAACACGCACGCGTCGTTTATCAAATAGCGCGTCGGGAAGTTGTCGCCGCAGTTAATCACGACGTCGTAGTCCCTGATTATGTACATCACG
>JAKAVX010000169.1 GCA_021827465.1 Deltaproteobacteria bacterium
ACTTCTGGGCCCGCTGATCGGAATGTTTAACTCGATGGTGCCCGCGTCCCTCATCGGCATGTACGGCGGGATGTTCTTTGGAATGCGCGATTCAATGGCGGCTGGCTCCCGAACGCTCGGTGCTGCGGTCCTTGTCGGAGCGATCTTCGGCGCGATCGTGGTGATGGTCATTCAGGTCTACGACCACATTCTCAGAGGCGCCGTGGTCGAGGCTGGCGATTGACTTCGACCGGAGGGTTTCCGTGGACATCGATACACAACAAAAATGGGACGCAGCCAGCGGCAGCTTCGACTTCCTGAGCTTTGCCGACGATCGTCGGCTCGGCGCTTACAAGCGTAAGCTGTTCTCCGAGATGCACGGTGAGACACTCATGGTGGCTGCCGGCACCGGCAACGACTTTAAATTCTTCCCGCCCGGACAGCACATAATCGCAATAGACATTAGCGCGAAGATGCTGGAGCGGGCGGCGCGGAAAGCAGCGGGATACGACGGAAAGATTGAATTGCGCCAGATGGATGTGTGTGATCTGGAATTCCCGGATTCAAGCTTCGATACGATTGTAACGGTCTGCACGTTCTGTTCCGTCCCGAGTCCTGTGCGTGGCCTTCGCGAGCTGCATCGCGTCCTGAAGCCGGGTGGTCAGATGCTGATGTTCGAGCATGTGCGCAGCAAGATTGGGCCGCTCGGCACCTTTCTCGACCTCATGACGTTGCTCTCCCGGCGCTTCGGACCGGATTTGAACCGCGACACAGTGGGAAATGTGCAGAAGGCTGGCTTCCGGATTCGCCGCGAGGAAAACGTTTACCTTGATATCGTGAAGATGATCGAAGCAGTCAAAGAGAAGACCTCCCGCGTCTAAATGATGGCGAAGTACTCTTCAAACGCGCGTCGGATAAGCAAAGAGGCGGCAGCCGTGCTGTTAGTCGTCTCTCTGCGTGTCGCGCCGTCGAATGTTAGCCGCGCCTGCCAAATCTCGACCCTTGCTGAGACGGCGCGTTCGTGAAAAGGCATCCCGCTTTTTTCTCATCCACAGGAGAGCGACCTGTGTCCGCTGTCGAGGCGAGATTACCTCGCATTGTCGAGAGTTTGACCTTCGACCCAGCCGCTATGCGCTTGGTCGGAATCGAAATGGCAGCTCGCTGAAACCCACGCATCAGCGTAGACGGGGAGCGGGTTTACGACGTGACTGATCTCGAAGATTCGCTGCACGATCTGCAGCCGGGTGAGATCGTCTATTTCACGATTGTGCGCGCCTGCGTTGGGGGGCAGGCCAGTTGCCTTGCTAGCGACAAAGTCACCGGCTGCGGAGAGCGGTGGCATTCTCGCCAGACGCTCTTGAACCGTGGGGTTGCGGTGTTACACTTCATCAGTTGAGACCCCGCTCTTGAACATTGCCGGAATGAAGCGACGTTTTCATATCGCGCTCCTCGCCCTATTGGCGCTAGCGATCCACAGCACTGGATTCTGCACCACCGTTCCTTCAGGCTGCACGGCCCCGGCGTGCCTTGCCCACCAACAGGATGGTTCCTGCCCTCAAGATTCTCGGCATTCAGGATCGCAGACGGGTGATGAGTGCTGCCATTCTGCGGTCTGCTTCAACGACGCGCAGCTCACTGCCGACAAAGATGGCAGGGCGGCAAGTCCGGTGCCCACGCTTCTGCCGATCGTCTTGACGCTGCGTTCCGTCGATCCAACAGAATCACCGACCAGATTGGCGGCTTCCGCCAAGGTTCATGCTCCACCTTCCTCGCTACCGATCTTTCTATCGAAACGCACACTCCTCATCTGACCCTCTGACATAGAGAGCCGCGCGGGTCGGTTTGACGCTCAAATCGAGCATCGCCATAACGCACGTGCAGGCGCCGCCACCAGCTACGCGTGGCCAGGCTGCCGGCGCGAATCGTGGCAGTCTCGCGGTGTGACTCAGATCGCAACCGCGCGACTCGCGAAACTGTCCCAACAGATCGCTTCAGCAAAGGTGAGGGATGTACACGCGCAAGAAATTCGAGACCAGCCTGAATCCGCGGCTCAGCCGGCGGCGCTTTGTTCAGGGCGTATTAGCCAGCGGCGTGATCGCTGGATTCGACTTATGGCGCTGGCCGGCAGTTGCCGGTCAACGCGCTGCCGAAGCAAACGTATTGAAAGGCAGTCATTTCGATCTCGTGATCGAGAACGCGCCGGTGAATTTCACCGGTCGGCCGGCGGTTGCGACCGCCATTAACGGGACTGTCCCGGGACCTCTACTTCGCTGGCGCGAAGACGACACGGTGACGATCGCTGTTACGAACCGTTTGCACGAGCCGACGTCGATTCACTGGCATGGAGTCCGAACGCCGAGCAACATGGACGGCGTCCCGGGGCTGAGCTTCGGAGGAATCGCGCCCGGCGAGACCTTCGTATATCGGTTTCCGGTCAAGCAGCGCGGCACCTACTGGTACCACAGCCACAGCGGTTTTCAGGAGCAGACCGGACACTACGGTCCGCTGATTATAGATTCCAAAGGCGAGGACCCGATTGAGTACGACCGCGAATACGCGGTCGTGCTCTCCGACTGGACTGACGAGAATCCTGAGACAGTCTTCAGCAATCTCAAGCAGCAGAGCGATTACTACAACTACCACCAGCGGACGGTCGGGACGTTTTTCTCCGACGTTCGCAAGAGCGGCTTGGGTGCGACCATATTCGATCGCCTGATGTGGGGCCGTATGAACATGAGCGCCACCGACTTATCCGACGTCAGCGGAGCTACCTACACCTACCTAATGAACGGACGTCCGCCTGTGGCCAACTGGACCGCGCTCTTCGCGCCCAAGGAGCGCGTCCGGCTCCGATTTATCAACGCTTCCTCGATGACCATTTTTGATGTGCGAATTCCGAACCTGCCGCTGACCGTGGTGCAAACTGACGGCAACGATATGGAACCGATCACGGTCGATGAATTCAGAATCTCGGTGGCGGAAACCTATGACGTAATCGTACAGCCACACGATCCATCCGCTTTCACGATTTTCGCACAATCGCTCGATCGAACCGGTTATGCGCGCGGTACGCTGGCGCCCCGGAGCGGAATGACCGCTCCAGTGCCGCCGATGGATCCGCGCCCGCTACTGACAATGGTGGATATGGGAATGGGCAGTATGGCGGGCATGGAGATGGGCAACAAGCCCGGCACGAACATGCCTGAGATGCAGGGCATGAAGATGGCTCCGACAGTACCCACTGCTTCAGCCTCGCCTACCATCAAGATGAAGATGCAGGGCATGAAAATGAACGAAATGGGAGACATGCCCGGAATGGACACGAGCCAGATGCCCGGAATGAAGATGGAGACCGCGCCACCGTCGAAGCCCGCGGGATCAACTGCAAACGCATCGACTGCGACCGGTTATCGGGGTGCGCCTTTCCCGCAGCCCGGGCCGGAGACAAGCGGGATGCGTGCCGCCGCAATTGCTGGAAAGCCTGAGCCTCCCCGGCCGATTGCACTCAGTGAAGGTCCTCAGGTGGACAATATCGCCGTCGCGCCGACGGAGCGTCTCAGCGAGCCGGGCAACGGACTAAACGGTAACGGCCGGCGCGTTCTCACGTATGCCGATTTGCGTGCCCGCTACCGAGGCGCCGATCCACGCCCTCCAGGCCGTGAGATCGAGTTACATTTGACCGGCAATATGGAGCGCTTCATCTGGGGATTCAACGGCGCGAAATTCTCAGACGCCGAGCCTATCCGGCTCAAGCTCGGCGAGCGGGTGCGATTCATCTTGGTGAACGACACGATGATGGAACATCCGATCCATCTGCATGGGCTGTGGAGCGAGCTCGAAAACGGCAACGGCGAACTCCGACCCTACAAGCACACGATCGATGTCAAACCGGGGGAGCGACTGAGCTATCTCGTCAGCGCGGACACGCCGGGACGGTGGGCGTTTCACTGCCATCTCGCGTACCACATGGAGGCCGGCATGTTCCGCGAGGTGATCGTGTCATGAGACCGCGCCGCGGACTGATACTGGCCTCTTTTTTTACAGTGGTCGTCGGCGTCGGCGCCTGCTTCGATGAAGCCGTCGTGCGGGCGCAATCGACTTCGGCAGCGAACGCACTCGGCAACAGCTACACCGGCAGCGAGCCTCCGGTGATGGACAACCAAATCTTCGCGCATGTGCTGTTCGATCAGCTCGAAGGACGTACTAACGGTCCCGGTAACGAGTTTCGGTGGGACGGCGAGGGATGGATCGGCACGGACATGAACAAGTTGTGGATCAAGTCCGAGGGATTTTTTCAAAACGGCAAAGCGACCGACGGCATCACGGAAGCGCTCTACGATCGTCCGATACCTCATCTGAGATATTTCGATTTGCAAGCAGGGGTACGCTACGACCTCGATTCGAATCCGGGACGCACTTGGGGCGCGATTGGAATCGAAGGGTTGGCGCCGTACTTCTTTCATTTTGCACCCACCTTCTACTTCAGCGACGGCGGGCGCCTCGCCGGCCGTATCGTGTCTTCATATGACCTTTTGATCACTCAGCGCCTGATCGCTCAGCCCGAGATCGAGATGAACTTCTACACCAAGTCCGACCCCAGCCGGGAGATTGGCCCCGGCCTATCCGAGCTCGATACAGGTCTTCGCATTCGATACGAGTTCAGCCGCAAGTTCGCGCCGTACGTAGGATTCGCGTACACCGGAAACTTCGGTCAGACCGTCAGGTTCGTTCGCGAGGAAGGTGGCAACCCCAACGATCCACGTTTCGTTTTCGGCGTTCGCCTCTGGTACTGAGAGGGCTTCCCAAATGCGCAATTTTATCCGTGGAATTGTCGTGACCCTGCTAGCACAAGCTGTGCTTGTCGCAATCGTTTGGTTTCTCGTCCTGCCACGCCTTGACTGGGGCGCGGATCACAAGCCTGGTGCCGTGGAGCAGACGCTGGCGAATAACGTTCTCGCGCGCTGGATTAAGTACGAGTCCAACTCCGTCAGCAATCCGCTTCCGGCGACCCAGGAAAATCTAAAGGCGGCGCGGGCAGACTTCGATGAGCATTGTGCGGCATGCCATGGGCTCGATGGTGGCGGCGCCAACCGGTTTGAAGGAAACTTCTATCCGCCCGTCGCAAAGCTGACAGGCTCCGCGCAGAAGATGACGGACGCCGAAATTTACTTTGTGATAGCCAACGGCATCGCGCTCTCCGCAATGCCGGCGTTCGGGGAGCGCCACAGCCCCGATGAGATCTGGAAGATAGTCCTCTGGGTGCGCCATCTCTCGAATCTGACACCGTCCGAGCGTAAGGAAATCGAGCGAGAAACGTCAGATCGGGAGCACCATCACGAGGAGATGATGAGACAAATGCGAGATTGACGATTAAAACAGGAGGAACAGGGGTTGGCACTGTCACAAACATACCTTTCTGAAGACGTCCCGCGCTGGGTTTGCGACCGGAACGAGGACGAAAAGGAGCAAGAAGAATGAAACGAGTAACCATGTTGTTCGCAGCGGGACTAATACTACTCGCTGCGGCCGCCCTACCCACGATTCGGGCAAGCGCGCAACAGTCAGTCGTAACGGACGAGAACCTCGACCAGACGATAGAGAGCGCCAAAACGCCGGCTGACCACGAAGCGATCGCGGCCTACTTTGAGCAAGAGGCAGTAGACGCAAAGGCAAAAGCCGACCTTCATCGGCGCACGGCGGAGACTTATCGGAAAATGAAGATTCCCAAGCCGGTCTACATGGCGGAAATGTGCGACGGGATAGCCGCGATGTGGGACAAAATTGCGACTGACAATTCAAACCTTGCGAAGGCGCACCGGGACATGGCCAAGAAGGCCGGTAGCCAAACTGGACAGTAAGCCGGCGATTGGCGGGGCGGCAGTACTCCCGCCCCGCCAGGAGGACGCCCTCATCGGGCAAAGTGCCCCTGGTTCTTCGAATAGCCGTGCCGCCTCCGAGGAGCGGCGCGCCGGCGCTGTCTCTCCCACGCGCCGCAGGCCTTCGCGCTGGCAGATAAGGCGTCGTAGGCTACTGGAGCTATTCGGAGTCGCAGGAGAAGGATTTGACGTGACGTGCTTCTGCACGATTCTGTGTCCCGTCGACTTCGAGCGGAACTCGCTTCGGGCGCTCCGCCTAGCCGGAGAGGTCGCACAGGAGCACAACGCGACCCTTCACGTCCTTCATGTGGTTGACATAGCGATACCTCCCAAGGCGGAGGTCACAGCGCCCTTCGACAAAATGGAGGCCGCAGTAACGACCAGGCTTGAGCGACTGGCTCGCGAGAAGATTGACACAAGGTTTCGCCAGGAGATTCACGTCGAAGCGGGCGATCCC
>JAKAVX010000170.1 GCA_021827465.1 Deltaproteobacteria bacterium
AACCATGACCATCGCCACAGTGCCATCCGTTACGTCAGTCCGGCGCAACGACATGCCGGAGAGGACCGGGTCGTCCTGCAGGCCCGCGATGCGCTCTACCAGCAGGCACGGGCAGAAAACCCGCGGCGCTGGGCACGGCACACCCGCAACTGGAATCCGATCACCGTCGTCACGCTCAATCCCGAACGCGACACAGTGATCAAGGCGGCGACCGAGAACCTTCATAACTCGCGGACCGCGGCATGAAACGGGCGACAACTACCTTGATACGCACCGGTCTGGTCAGTCCTTCTACAAAGCCAGAATTTCTTGAGGCGCCATGGTGCGCGCGCCGCTTCCTGCACAAATCGACGACTCCGGACTCATTCCCATGGCTGATTCCCAGAAACTAATAGGCTCGCTCTTCGGGTTGATGAAATTTCTAGCCCGCGAGATCGGCCTATCAGCAAATTGCATGCTGCGGGGTAAGAGAGACGACAGCAGAGAGCACTTTCGCTTCGCACTTCAGGGGCTCCACGAAGACTTGGCCTCATTCATCGCGCGGCGGGCTCAGGGGGCGCCGTCGCTCCCGCCACGAATGATCAGTAGAATTTTGGTCGTGAAACTCGATCGCGTCGGTGACATGGTCAATACCACACCGGTGTTCGACTTTCTTCGGCACCAATATCCTCATGCCAACCTCGACATTGTGGGGCACCCGGCAGTGCTTACTCTTCTAGAAAATGACCCTAGAATAGCGGAGCGATTTTCATATAAGTCACCGTTATATCACGCAGGTGCCATCAGATTCCCCGGACCGGCTGCGTGGAAGCTCATTCGAAGCCTGCGCAAGAAGCAGTACCCACTGATCATTTATCTTCGCGGAACGTTCCCGTTCCTCTTGCTCGCTACCCGATCTCGCTTCCTGTCGAGCAAATTTGTCGAGGGCGAGCCGGTCATTCGACGCTATCTGAAGCCGCTCGGCGCGCTCTGCACCTCGAACGATCCACTTCCGATCCCCTCTCTCTATGTCTCAAGTGTGAGTCGCAAGTCCGTGTTGGACAAATACCCGAACCTCGCCAATAGGCCAAGCGTGATCATTCATGCGGTCTCAGCCGCCGAAGGCAAGCAGTGGCCCCTAGAACGGTTCGCTCGAATAGCTGACGAAATCGCTGCCAAAACTTCAGCGTTCGTACTGTTCCTCGCTACACCCTCTGAAGGTGATAAGCTGGCTCAAATCCAAGCGCTTTGCCAACGGCACCATCATTTTGAGACCGGCTTTCGCCTACCGGAGGTCGTCGCCGCAATCGCTTTGGCGGACGTTTTTATCGGAAACGACTCCGGACTCGCACATATTGCAGCGGCAGTTCGAACTCGTGAAATCGTCATTTGGGGCGCTGCGAATCTCTCAATGGCCCGCCCGGTCGCTGCTGCGGAATACTGCTCCGTTCTATATCATGACGTTTCATGCAGAGCAACGTGCCCTGAGGTTCGCTGCGTATCTAAAAATTACCTCAAGTGCCTACTTGAGATTCATGAAGCCGATGTTGTCGCGCAGGCTCTCGTCCACTTGAACGCAGCTCGTGCCGCACTCCACCAGGTCGATCGGTGAGAATCCCCATATCTGCCATCGGTGACGACACCGAGGCTTCGACGACCGTGGCGCTTCCGGTGCGCATCAAGGTAGTTATCGCCCGTTTCATGCGGTGGACTTCGAGTCGCGAAGGCTCTCGGTCGCCGCCTTGATCACTGTGTTGCGCTTGGGATTGAGCGTGACGACGGTGATCAAAGCGGTGGCCGAGAATCTTCATAACTCGCAGACCGCCGTATGAAACGGGCGACAGGTACCTTAACACTCACCGCAGTGGGTCACATTACAATCGGCGGTAACACGTAAGCTCCAGTCACGCCTTCACTGAAGCCGCATTCTCCGCACCTACGCGCGAGAGCGAAGAACGCGTGCGAATTAGCGCTTTCGCTCAATAAGCGGGCCCGTGGGCTCATTGTCGGAACTCTTTCCTGTCATGCCGCCCACCCAAGCTTCTTAGCTAATCGCATTCTATCCCTCACGAACTCGGCAGGATCGTCGCGAACAGCCTCAATAATCGGGCCATCGTAGAGCGCCAGGTTTTCATAGAACTGGTCATCCTCCCAATCGTGCGGAAACAATTGAAAGAGCAACCGCGGTGGTCGTAAAAAGCCGCCCTTCCCCTTGAATGCGCGCCCTTGCATCCACCATTTATACCGGAGAATGCCAGGGTCTCTCACCATGCCGAAATGATGCACGGTAATCACGGGATCCCGCCCTCCCCACGCAAAGTCCTGTCCCGTTAACCTGACATTCGATCCATCGCCCCAAATCTCAATGCCCGGATCATTCCTGTGCACAATCATTTTCCGTGCCGGCCAATTTACGATCTCTGGCGCGCCGTGGAAAACGCGGTAATTGCCGTAAAAATTTACAAAACGTGCCGGTAAAATTTTTTCATTAGTCCGAGACAGCACGTCCCTCAATCCATCAATTTCCCATTCTGGAATGAATTCGTCACAGTCCAAGAGAATGCACCAGTCTCCGGTGCAACGTTTTCGCGCCTCCTCCTTGAAACGCACATACCAACTGATATCTTTTGCTTCGCCCCAATTAGAACGAAAGATACGGATATTTCCGCTGATCTCTCGAATCCGCTCGTATGTTCCGTCGGTCGAATAACCCTCATTGACGATGATCTCGTCAACAAGTGGCGCATGGTGCTTCAGCATCGCCTCGACATGGAAGTCGTTCTCGATCCCATTTTTTACCGATGTATAGATAGAGATTTTCATTTCCTCATCTCACGCTGTCGTTAATTTCTCATAGACAGCACCGGACCTCTCGAGCTCTCCGTCTTTACTTTCTCCCACATGAATACTCTCGCTCTTATGCAAAGCAGCATTTGCCATGAGAAGCAGGTAATACCAAACCGAATACGTTTGCAATGACAAAAACATCCCGCAAACAAAGAATCCAATCAGCGAATAAAAGCACGCTTCATTCAACAGATAGTAAAAACGAATCTCCGGATCATCTATCGCAACAGATAATCTGTGTCCGTTCTTGCGTAGCCGACTTACTGTCGCACCCATTAAGACAAGATATAGTGCACCAGCAAATATTCCGCACTCTCCCCCGATCTGAAAGAACGTATCGTGTGCGATTCTAGGATGCGTCTTCGAATAGCTTGGATACGCTTGCCCAAATGATGCAAACCCAACTCCAACAAGCGGATGCGCTTCCATCATTCGAATTGCGGCTCTCCAGGCATCGAGTCGATCCTCCGCCGACTGACTCACTGAGTAATTCGTGATTGTGGTCGCCCTTTTTTTCAAGATCGACCCACCGTCGTGCCAATAGGCCAGCCCGAGTGCCGCAATCACAGCTACCCCCATATATTTCTTCTTTGCGCGAAGCGCAAAGACGCAAATAACAGACAGCAATGCCACCAGAGCGCCTCTCGATGCCGTGAGGAATATTGCGTTCCAACTCAGCAAGATGATCAGCACACCAATCACCGCGGCAATTCGCTTTCGCGGCTGCTTGCTCAAGAAATATAAAAATGGGGCACCCGTAACAAATAGCACCGCAAAGTAATTCTGATCGTAATAGATACCGTCGCCATTGAGTCCCCGAGGCCCGTGTAGCCGTCCATAAACATGATAGATGTAATATTGTGCATTCGCCCAGTACGTCATGTACACGAACGTGATGAGCATCACCAGGGCGGCATACTTGATCTTCTTCGTGTTATCAAGAAGCGCGGCTCCCACGAAATACATCAACAGAATTTTGCTGATGGTTTCAAATACCGCAACCGGGTCAAAAAATCTCCAGCGATTAACGACGTCTACGTAAGGTCCGAACACGAATGACAGCGTAAAGAAAAACCACAACAGCGCGACCATTTTATTCAACGGTGTATTCAGCTCACTCAGCCTGACTCTTCCCCGAAGACCCGCGAGAGCAAATCCCACTAATACTGGGACCGAAACATCAAATGACGGGCGCATTCCCCCGAAGTCCCACCACCAAATATCCTGTGGGGTCATTACAGAAATGATATGCGCAACAAGAACGCCGATCCAAGGCGCAAAAATTGACACCACTGCGGCCAGAAGAATTGCTATTTTTGCGAGTGCACTGCCCATGGAAACATTTGCCTCAGATTACTAATCCGGCCCCCATATTTTTGCCACGTTGAAATCGTATCTAGTTAGTGCACTAAGAGATCCGCGTTTGGCCAGCATTGCGCTTCAACTTCGATTCGATTTACGCTGACAAAGCCGTCCTAGGCTCGGAGTAAACTCCTGCGTCGAAAGCTATCGTCTACAGCTCGAAACACATATCCGCCCCGGCCTTAAAGCGTTTTCGATGAACCGGGAGAATCTTCTAGGGTATTCGGGCCACTTTCGGAACACGCAAATGCGATTGCGCCCCCTTTTTGTCTTCTGAACATAGCCCTGCATGTTAAAATCCATCAAGGGGAAAGACCAAGAGCGGCAGAGAATCCTCTGCCAGCCTCGCAAAGAGTCGGGATGCTGATTCACGGAGCCGCCACCGCATCGCGAATTGCTGAAACCGATGATGGCGGATTGACGCACTGACATAGTGCAAGTAATTCGTTCGCTTTGCCATACCAGGATTCCGCCGCCAGCCGCTCGGTAAATTCAGTGGTGCACTCTACCGACTTCCTGTTGACGATCCCGCGCAACGCCGATTCCCAATCCGTAGGTGACCGAGCGACAAGCAGAGAGCCCAACCAATCGCGCGCAGCCGCAATTGGTGCACTGACAACTGGCTTGCGTGTCGCCAAGTATTCCTTCAACTTCAACGGAGAAAGCATCTCGGCCAGCCCGTTCACCTTGTAGGGTAGTATCAGCGTTGTCATCCCGGCGATGAACGAGGGCAACTCCGCGTACGGTATTGCCCCAACGAAATGCAGATTCTCGCGATGTGGCAGTTCTCCAGCCGACGCGTCCGTTGGGCCCGCGAACACAAACGAAATGTCCGGCATCCGCTCCGCCAGTTCACCAACCAAGTTTCCGTCGAATCTTCCGTCAATTAAACCGAAGAACCCCACTCGCGGCTTCGGAATTTTTCTGACCGTCGCGTGCTCCGAATTTTCTGAAGCCTCGAAATGCTTAAGGTCGACCCCGTGCGTCAGTACGTCGATTTTCTTGCCGATGCCCGCGAATTTTTCGGCCAACGCGTCCGAGACTGCGACGATGATGCCGGACTGCTCTACCAGCCGTCGTTCCATGTCACTGACCCTCTTCGAGTCAAGACCTGGCCACAATGAAAAATCGTCCACGCAGTAATAGACCACGCGACGCCCGTCAAGAATCGCCGGATAATCGGCCGCATTCGGGACTGTACTGACAATGATCGGATCGTGGAGATTCATTGTGCGGATTGCCGAGTGGACCCTCCGGGTTACCGACCATGCATTGAATCTACGTACAAGCGACACCTCACCGAACGGAAGCATAATCGGCTGGCATACACTGAGGTGACCCACCAGTTCGGTCCGCTGGCTGCGTTGACGGCGGAATCGCAGCATCTTGCGGACTTTGATCAGAACTTTCCGAAGATCGGTTAAGGTGAACGTCGGATTTCGCATTCCGATTGTATTGACCCAGAGCACCCGATGGTCCTGGGCAATGTGCCGGAAGATATGCTGGCAGCTCGAGGGATGCTCGCCCCAGTCATCTGAGAAAACCACGAAGTCGGGCCTTCGCGTGTCGCGTTGATTCAGCGCCGACGTCACGCAGCGCTCCGATCACTATGGACAACGTCGGCGTCGAGCATTGATCGGTAGAGCTGAGTGTAGGCGCCGGCGAGCGCATCGGCCGAATAGCGCTGCCGCGTACGCTCGGCGCCGGCTCGAGCCAGTCGGGCTCGCAACGTTTGATCTTCAATCAGTCGGCTCATCTGCCGAGACAATGCGTCGGCGTCGCCCGGTGGCGCCAACAATCCTGTCTCTCCAGAGAGTATCACCTCACGGCACCCCGGGATGTCGGATGCAATGACTGCAACCCCCGCCCCCGTCGCCTCCATCAGACATCGCGGTATCCCCTCGAGTTCGGACGGGAGCACGAAGATATCAAATCCCTTGAGGAAATCGATGCGGTCGCCCCGAAAGCCCAGAAACGTGATGTTGTCCGTCTCTCCGAGGCGCCTGGCCAGCGCCTCGAGCTCCGGACGCTGCGGTCCGTCGCCGATCAGACACAGCTGCTTGTTGGGTATGTCGAGCGCGTGAAATGCTTCGATCAGCGTATCGATGCGCTTTCG
>JAKAVX010000171.1 GCA_021827465.1 Deltaproteobacteria bacterium
ATGAAGCCCCGATGAGGCGTGTCCTATAGCACCTTGGTTGTGCTGGGCCACGGGCAGGGCAAAAAGGGAAGCGACAAGCGCAAGTCGTAGGGTGACAGCGTAGTGCCAGAGTGGATCATTGCCCTCTTGGGAGCCGTCATCGGCTCCTTTACGACAGGCGTCGTCCAGTATCTCTTTTGGCAACGCCAGCACCGCCAGGAACTGCAATCGTCAGACGAACGCGAGCTCCGGCGGGGGAAAGCACGAGCGGCGGAACGGCTACGCGAAATCGCAGTGCTCTTGATTGAGCTCGCTCGGTCGCCAGTGGATGGGGCGCATGTCGAAAAAACTCAGACGACCACCACAACGTATATCGAGATACTTCGTCTGCAACGCGAGCTTGTGAACGCTATCATTGCAGCCCGCGAAGCCTTTCCTGGTCAAGAGCGGAGCCTGACGGTATTCCAGAAGACTCTGGCCGGGAAGGCTCTCGTCGGCTCGTCGCCAGATTCCATCAAGTTGCTACGCGATGAACTCGACGCTCTGCTAGCCGAACTCAGAAATGTATGAGCGGACGATCGGGGCGTGCGCGCTCGCACTACTGGGATGCGTTCGCGCTGTCGGGAAATTATGGAGCGGGCGGCGGGGATCGAACCCGCGACGTCCAGCTCGGGAACGAATGCGCGCAGGGAAATCCAGAGGACGATTGAGATAAACAGGGCTAAATTCCTAAACTTTTTCGATCGGCACACTCCCTGCCGTAACTCTCATTTCCGCCAATTTCCCGCCCGATAGCCTGAAGTTAGCCTGCAAGAAGTCTCCTACAATCAGTCATATGTCACCAACAAAATGACCAGCTTATGACGTCCAGCCTCATATGCTGCCTGTCGGAGTTCTGACTATCCCCGCATCGGGCCTGTAACTCACAACGTGCCTCGAGAACCGTGACACTAGCCTGAATTCAACCTTCATTCTGCCTCGACCCACGAACACTTTTTGCTGCACTACCCGCTCATTTTCCGCCAAGTTTGACAGAAGCTTGCCAGAAGGTGACTGTCTAGCTTCGCAGCGGGAGACTCAGGTGTCACTCCAACCCGCCAACGGGGTCAAGAAGGGTGCGCCCGACAGTGCTGCACGGAGCTCGCTGAGAAATCTTCGCGCTTCTTGTTGCCCGTTGGGCAGTCGGTCGTTTCGATCCCAGCGCCACGCTGCGACCATCGCAAGCATCAAGATCCGGCATTCGCGGAGCAGTTGTGGATGAGCGCTCGGATATTGCACACACACCTCTTCGGGCACGTACGCGAGGTCGAACTCGACTGGCCCGCGACAACACGTCTCGAGGTCTATGAACACCAGCCCCTTATTCGTCCTGAGCACGTTGCCCGGATGTGGCTCTCCGTGCAGGAGTTGTTCTGGGGCGCCGTGGACACTGATCGACTCCCGCACGCTTCGTAGGGTGTTGGTGAGAAGCTCACGGTCTGCGTCAGCGAGCTCCGGAGTCTGCTCGAAATTTCCGACCAGCCGTTGGGCATTAGCGATTCGATCCGTGAAATGCGGCGTTGGCAAGTCGATCTGCCGCATACAGGCATGCAGCCGTTCGAGCGCGTGCGCGTAGTCGGCTGGCGTGAAATTTCGGGACTGATCAGGTTCGTAGTACGTCCACAGCGTTACCACGAATCCGTCACGTACGTAGGTCCCCGGCTCGACTCGAGGCTCAAGCGCAGCTACCGGGCTGTCGGTTTCCGCAAGGCGTTGAGCAAGCTGGACTTCGAACTCTGCCCACCGCCTGATGCGCTCCTCCGCGACCCGAGCAACAGCGTCGCACGGCAGCAGGCGCACGGTGAGTTTGTTTGACTCGTGAAGCACGATCGCGTCCTCGACCTTCAGGCCGAGCGCTGCAGCGGCTCCCGTCGCTGCGGCCATCGCGCCGCGCCAGATTTTTCGTTGCGATGCCATTCAGATGAGCTATCCACCCACACCGTATCTTAAGCAGGTAATCTAGCACGCGCGTCAACATCTTCAGCAGATGCTCAGCAGCCTTCTGGTCGCCGCCGTATCGCTTCCCAGTCAGCCGTCGCAACCAGGTACTCCAGGGAAATGCCTCGCGCATTGCTGAATCTCAGGTTCGTCGATCAATTCGGCGGACCGGAGCGGCACATGGAAAGCGAGTTTTATCTGCAGGCACGACGAGAGTGGGATGAACGCTACGGCGATCTCGCTTTGGGAAAACGAAATTGGCAGATCGCATCCGCTGGCCTGATGCTCCTGTGCCTGATTCTTGCTTTCGGCATCGTTTACATGGGTGGACCTACCCTGCTTGGGTAGACGGTGTTGGGCTGGGGTAATGAGCCTCTGCTGAATGACTCCGTTCGTAGGTTGATCGGCGACAGATAGTCGAGGGCGGAGTGGCGGCGATGGGGGTTGTACCAGCCCTCGATGAAATCAAACACAGCGATGCGGGCCTCGACCTGGGTCTTGAAGCACCGCCGCCTGAGCAGTTCGCATTCCAGGGTGGCGAAGAAACTCTCGCACATGGCGTTGTCGAAGCAGTCGCCGACCGAACCCATCGAGGGTCGCACTCCGGCCTGCTCGCAGCGTTTGCCAAAGGCGAGCGAAGTGTATTGGCTGCCCTGGTCGGAATGATGAATCACGCCGGCCGGGCGTCGTTGCCCTAGCGCCATGTCGAGCGCATTTAGCACCAACTCGGTGCGCAGATGGGTCTCCATCGCCCAACCGACAATCCTGCGGCTGAACGCGTCGAGAACCACGGCCAAATAGAGAAAGCCCGCCCCTGTCGGGATGTAGGTTATATCGGCGACCCACAGCCGATTGGGCGCGGCGGCCGTGAAGTCGCGCTCGACCAGGTCAGGCGCGGGTCGCGCGCCGCGGTCGCGCACCGTGGTGGTTATCCAACTGCGCCGACTCACGCCGCGAAGCCCGGCCGCACGCGCGAACTTTTCCCAGTTGACCATGGGACGTCCGGCGACGTACCAGAGCCCCTGCTCGGCAGCGAGCTTTGTCGTGTATATCCAGTTGTAAAGGGTCTTGCGGGCACGACCAAACCGCCAGTCGATAACGCCTTTCAGAAGGGTCAAACTCGATAATGCCAAGCTCCAATAGTCGCTTGACAACTGCTGGCTGAGTGAGCAATCCGGCGAGTTGACTATGGATTGCGCGATGCTCAGATCTGCCTCGGCAAAGCAGCACATTTGAGTCCCCGTTGTTAAGGAAATCCACGTCGATGTGATGCACTTGCTCAAGGCTGCCCAAAGACCTTCCCAAGCGCTTTGCGCCATTGAGTAGATATTCCTGCTTCCAGACGCGCCTACCGTTGACGATAAGGGGAACCCAGCGGTACCTGCCTTTGACTCGCGGCTTGGCGTCTCGAAGCGCAGGCGCGAAGCTGATGCCGAGACGTTCGGCCCGTCCATAGACGGACGTAGGATTTCGGCCCACAATTCGAGCAACTTCGTGACCGCTGATCTGCCCAAGAGAGCGTCTAATAAACGCATCTTCTTTAGCGATGAATTGTCGGATTCTTCGCTTTGGCGTGCGCAGGCCAAGCGTAACTTCCCTTGCGACGATGCTGGCTGGATGCCGCTCCAAGTGGCGAGCAATGCTTGTACAAGTAGCTCGCCCATGATTCTCTTGGATATAGGCGTCCTCCTCTTCAGTAAATCGTCGAGTTTTACGCATACGACAAAGACCCTTCTTTTCCTCTGAGGCACGCCGAAGTGTTGGGCGTCGAGACTGTCTATGTCACAGATGTATCCTATTTGAGCGAGTGAATCTACTACTTGTTGAATGACCTCGCCTCGGTCAATAGACAGTTTGTCGGAAACAGTTTTCCAGACTGGGTATTTGGGCTTTAGTCTTGTGACTAGCGCAAGAAACTCAAACGTGAAGTTGCCACGCGGATCGTCCAGTTTCGCTCGCTTTCCGGCGAGGCTGAAATACTGGCAGGGCGTTCCTCCGACCAGAAGCTCCACTAACTGAGGGGAGCGCACTGCTGGCTTGAACTTCCTGCATCCGAGCTTGCCGCCCCGACAAGGATCGCTGCCGGACCTTTGCTCTCGAGGGAAATCCCCATCCCGCTCCAGATTGGGCCTTGTCGCAGGTGAAAGCTGATCGGTGGCAATTTTCGGGAAGTCGCCAAGATTCGGAACCTCCGGATAGTGATGCTTGAGGAGCGCGCAGCAGAACGGCTCGATTTCCGCAAACCACGCCGGCGGCGACGATGGAACTCGGTGTCTTCGCCGGCGCCGGCTCAAAACTCAGGAACTGTCGCGGGAAACACAGCGCGACGAGGCTATCTGTTCGAGCCGCCGCCCCTTTTTGCGGACTGCCTCAAACTCGTCCTTGGTCTGACTCCGATGCTGGTCTGCCGACTCCTGTAGGGCGTTGATCCGATCCTCCAGCCGCTTCCGCACTCCGAACATTCGGGCATCTCCTTTTGCTTTTACTGTCCGGTGGGCGTTCGAGGACGGCACCCCCGCGCTGCGCTCGGCCTCTCCGCCGGTGGACCCGCCGAAATGATCAGGATTTGATCAGGATGGGCTGGGAGCCGTACCAAAGGGCCAAGCTCCAGCCCGAGAAAAGTTTTTGAGATTAGGGAAGAAGCTTGGAGCGGGCGGCGGGGATCGAACCCGCGACGTCCAGCTTGGGAATTACATCGAGGGCGGGAACGACGAGGAGCCCGAGGGATGAAAACCCTTGCGGCACAAGGCGTTCCCGCATTTTCGGCTTCCCGGCCAGGAACCCCATTTCCCGCCTTTTCCCGCCAAGTTTGCCAGAAATTTGCCAGAAAAGTTGATCGCCCCGATCTCCACGTTCCCGAGTTCATAGATCGGGACACAGCGCGAGGCTGGATTCGGCGCGCGCTTCGCTTTTCCCTTCCCATCACAAACTCGCTTTCGAGTCGCCGTGCGCGATTCGGAGAAGCCCCGCGTCCTGATGGAGGCAGCGATGGACGGTAGCGTTTACGCCAAGGCGCGGCGGGAATGGGATGACCGCTACGCCGATCTGGTTCTCGGCAAGCGCAACTGGCAGATCGCGGCGGCTGGCCTGCTGATGCTCTCGCTAGTCCTCGCCTTCGGACTCGTGCGGGTTAGCACGCGCAGCAGATTCATCCCCTACATCGTCCGGGTCGATGGTCTCGGTTACGCGCTGGCGGCGCCCACCGCGCTCGGCGAGAGCACCGCGCAGCTAACCACGGAAAGGATGGTGCGTTACGAGTTGGCTGGCTTCATCCGCGACACGCGCGAGGTGATCGCCGACCCGCAGGCCGAGCATCAAGTAATCGGCGAAGTCTACAGCCGGGTGCGCGGCGCGGCCTACAAGTTCCTCGAGAACTATTACCACGATCAGAACCTCGCCCATGACCCGTTCAAGGTCGCGCAGCATACGACCGTAACCGTGCAGATCGATTCGATCCTGAAGCTGTCCGACGCCACTTGGCAGGTGCGCTGGACGGAGCAGGCGCTCGGCCTCGATGGAGCACCCATCGCAACCACGCATTGGGAGGCAGTGCTCGACACGGAGATGGCGCCGCAAGCGTCCGACGCCTCGATCCTCGACAATCCACTCGGCTTTTACGTGACGCGGATTAGTTGGACGGAGCAGCGAAGCTGACTGAGGACCGCGATGCAAAAGAAGATTACAGCCTTCGGTATCGCGCTCGCGCTGGGGCTGGGCGGATGCGCGTCGCAACAGCCGCCACCGCCGCCTCTCACGCTCGTAACCCACGCGGCGCCCAAGGTGCAGACGGCGTCAGCGCCAGTAACCAGCGCGAAGCTTCTCGCCGATCAGCCGCCGGAAGTCAGGCAGGCGGTCGCCGAGCACGACAAGACCGGAGCGTGGCCATCGTACACCACGCCGGCTTACGTGCTGTATCCCTATGGCGAAGTCGCCGAGCCGGTCATCAAGTGCGCGCCGCTGCGCACCACCGACGTTCAGCTTGAGCCGGGTGAGACCATCACCGATGTTGCGCTCGGCGACAGCGAGCGCTGGATGGTGACGCCGGCCTCCTCGGGCGATCCACGGAATCCAATCCCGCACCTTGCGGTCAAGCCCAAGACGGCGGGCATCGCGACCAATCTCACGATCTATACAACTCGCCACATCTACCACCTGAATCTGCGCTCGCGACCTGGCCACGAGATGCAGCAGGTCGAGTTCTACTATCCAGACGATCTGCTTGCCGCGATGGCGCAGGCGGACCAGCAAGCCAAGCAGTCGGAAGATGCG
>JAKAVX010000172.1 GCA_021827465.1 Deltaproteobacteria bacterium
GGAAAAGCCAGGCAGTATTTGAGAGTCTTGAACGGGCTTTCCGAGTAGGTGTTGTCGGAGGGCCGGAAGGCGTCACGGCGATGCGGTCGGGAATCGGGGCGCGTACAATCTTGCGCACGGCCGTACACCGCAGATCATGCACCAGGACTGGACCCAAGCCCGCCGCCTTGCTCGCGTTCGACCACACCTTGCGAAAGCCGCCGATCGGCTCGCCGTCACAATGGAACGCGAACCGGCAGTCAAGTCCGCGCCTAGCGTGCGCTCGCATAGCGCAGGGATTCCCGCGTCATTGGCGTTCATCGCCGACCGCGGTTCGCAAAGGACCGCACTGCGCCAGGCATGCGCGTCGAGCGATGCGCGGAGGAAAAGAGATGAGTTTTCAAAATCGTTGATGTCGGTGCGGTTTGCCCTCTTGCTCGTTTTAGCGTCCACGCCGGCAAGCTGGATGCTCGATTGACCAATCGCGTAAAAGCGGTAGTCGCAATGCATCTGTATGAGTCAGTTGTCGAACCGCCCAGGTGAGGAGGACAAAATGCCGTCAACCCCCGTCGAAGGTTCGTTAAGCAGCGCGCTGACCAGCGAGCATCGCAGACTGGATGAGTTGTAGAACGAGACCCGAAGAACTGTTGAGAACGATGCATCAGCCGAGCGCATCACGCGGCTGGAAGCTTTCGGGAAAGAGCTGCGCCGGCACATTCTGGACGAGGAGGAGATATTGTTCCCTCGGTTCGAAGAGCGCACGGGGACAAGAGCTGGCGGACCGGCCGCAGTGATGCGGATGGAGCATCGCCAGATGGAGGCCCTGATTCAGGAGCTTATAACGACGCTCGGTAAGGGCGGCGGTTCAGCTCAGGTTGCCGAGCAGGCGAAGGCCTTTTCCTCATCTTATGGACGGTCATGACAAAAAGGAAGAGGGCATGCTCTATCCAATGATGGACCGGGCGTTCGGCGAGGTGGAAGGCCCCGCGCTGCTCGCGAAGACGAGCCTGGGCCGCTGCGAGACGTAAACCTTCGCAGGTTCGTCGCGACCTTATTTCCTGTGGTTGGGAGGCCATGATGGCAAGCTTATTCGACGGAGCGAAGATGCTCGGTTCCGTGTCCCCGCTGCAGGCGCTTCGCGGGATGCTTGATATGTCGCTACGATGGTGGCACGAGTCGCCGCTGGTCGGCGGCGCTCGGGTGTTGCTGCTGGCTACGGCTATCTGGGGACTTTTGAATGTCGTAACGAATCCCGTTAAAGGCCTTGTCATCGCCGGCATTGGTCTTCTCGGGTTCTACATCCTTCGCAGAGAATAACTGTCCGCGGTTTGGTGCTCCGGCTCGGTTGAGGCCTGGACGCGGGGCGAGTAATCTGGTCAAGCGCTCGCGGCGCTTGACGAGATCGGCCAGGGTGTAGCGATCGAGTGTGGCAAAAAAGGTGTCGCACGCCTCTTCAAGCACGTCCGCCATGCCGCATAGGTTCGTGATAACGCGGCGATTTCGCTCGGTGTCAAAGCAGTCGGCCGGTTTAAACGGCCCCTCAGTGTAGCGGAGAACCTCGCCGATATTGATCTGGATCGGATCGCGCGCGAGCTCGATGCCGCCGTCCTTGCCGCGATAGCTCTTGATGAATCCGCCGCGAGCCAGGTTATGCACCACCTTGACGAGGTGGTTGCGCGAGATGCCGTGGCGCTCGGCGATTTCCGAGATGTTGGCGATGCGGCCGCGCCGAATGACGAGATACATCAGGACCCGCAGAGCGTAATCGGTGTAGTAAGTAAGGTGCATGGCGGCTAGATTTCAAAGACTTGGATTAGCGACAATAATTCTCTCTTTTCCGCCTCATTGAAAACCCTCTCCATAAGCGGATAGACGACCGCATCCTCTTTGCGGCAGTGGTTACGAAAAAAGGCCATCGGCTCAACCGGCTGGTCGAACGCCTGCAGGATGGTAGCGCAGTCTCTCGTCGAGCGAAGTTTCTTGAGTTGGTCCATCACCTGCCCGATCGCGCGGTGCTCCGACCGCATTGCGGCCGTTGGGCCATCGCTATCCATTCCCGTTTGCGCTTCGAGCAGCGGAAACAGCACGGCTTCCTCGATGTCGATGTAGCGCCTGAGCCCCAATGACAATTCGCCCAAGCAGCGGTGGACGTTGTCGATCTGACAGAACCCAACCTCAAGCTCGAACTCACGCCATAGCTCATGTAGGCGCTGATGATCGGCGCCCATGACGCCTGCAACCGTCGCTTGTGCGCCCTGCGCAGGCTTGCCCAATCTCACCCGCCATACCAGCGGACCGCGCTCAAGCGGCCACCAATAAAAATGGAGGCCGCAGCGATTCTGCAATTCGAAGAAAAGCTGCCCCGGTTGTCGGCAGGCTACAATCTCAAAGGAGTCGCCCCCTTCGAGGTGTTCAAAGGTCTCCAGCGCACGCGCGCGTTCGCGCTCGGAGAGTTCGCCTAAATGAAGAACTCGACGTTGGCGGATCGTCTCCGCTACCCCGTCTGTGCCGCGTAATGTTTTCTTTCGAGACATTGCGCTTGACCACCGTTTCGGAAGATGTATATTTAATACAGCTTAATGAAGCGCTCCGTCAAGCATCAAGCCGGACTAGGTGCGGAGCTCGGAAAAAAGGAAATATTGCGATGAGTACTCTGACCGAGGCGATCCAAAAGCACCATCGATCTTTGGGCAAGACGCTGGAGACGCATGCGCGAGCGGTCGGCGGCGGCGAGCCGCAGACCGAGCGCAATTTATTCGTGGCGTTTTTGAAGGGCGATCTCTTGCCGCACGCGCGCGGGGAGGAGCGTCACCTCTACGGCGCTGTCGATACGCTCGTCCGAGAGCACGGCAAGGCGACGGCGACGATGATGATCGACCACGAATTCATCAACGATTACGTCGCGAAGATTGAGCTTGCGACGAATCGGCTCGAGAGCGCGGATGACAGCGAGCGAGCGCAGATGCTGCGCGAGTTGCGGGAACTGTCGCTGCGCCTGGACGCGATCGTGGAGCTTCATCTGGCCAAGGAAGAACGCGTCTATCTGCCGCTAATTGAACGGTATCTCGACCAGGCGCATCAGCGGCAAATCCTGGAAGCGATTCACGAATCCTACGAGGAGGAAAAGAAGATGCCGAATGAGCGGCCACTGGACGTTCGCAACGTCGTGCCACGGGAGCGTCATACACTCATCTTCGACACCTTTACCGCTCTTAAGCCGGGCGAGGCGTTCGTCTTGATCAACGATCACGATCCGCGGCCTCTCTATTACCAGTTTCAGGCGGAGCATAGCGGTCAGTTCTCTTGGGATTACCTGGAACAGGGACCGGAGGTCTGGCGCGTGCGGATCGGGCGGCGCGCCTAAACGTCGTCACGGCGGTACGGCGCCGCCCGATGCCGGAGGTCCGCGGGCGGAGGACAAGCATGGCGAGCGAACAGGACATCCTGCAAGCTTTGCGTGGGGTCAACGACCCAGAGGTCGGCGTCAACATCGTCGATCTCGGGCTCATCTACAGCGTCGAGATTCACGGCGACGCCGCGCGCATCGTGATGACGATGACGACACCGGCTTGTCCCATGCATTCCTATCTGACCGAGGAGGTGCGCGAGGCGATTCTGAGCCGGCACGAGGAAGTTGAGAGCGTGAACGTCGAACTGGTCTGGGACCCGCCGTGGTCGCCCCAGATGATTTCCGAAACCGGGAAACGTCAGCTCGGCTGGCAATAGGCTCAAGCATTCGAAGACGGCCAAGAGCGGTTTATCGGCGTCGGCCATTACATCCGCCGCAAGGTTTCCTCGCGAGCCGAGATGGTGGCGGCGGGGCTTGACGAATATCGGAGCGTCGCCGGCGCGGTAAGGAAGCATTATTTATGCCTTGGGTCATAACGAGGCTTTGCATTGACTGCCTGGACACGGGATGCGTCCGCGTCTGCCCGGTCGATTGTATTTATGAACCGCTCGAACCCGGCAAAGATGGGCTGCCGAATCAGCTCTACATCAACCCGGACGAATGCATCGACTGCGGCGCCTGCGAGCCTGAGTGCCCGTGGCAGGCGATTTACGAGGAGCCGGCCGTTCCTGAGTTGCTCAAGAGCGATATCGCGTTGAACGCCAAGACGGTCGAAGCGCCCGACCGGTTTCGAGTCAAGCTGTACGAGGAAAAGCCTCGCCCGACCCTGGAACAGGTCGCGGAAAATAAGCGCAAATGGGGACTCGACTCAAGCTCGTGACGGGTCGCCAAAAGAGCGCAATGGAACGCGCGGCGCGAAGCAGAGGAGGTAGGCGAGATGGCGGAATACACTCACGAATGGTTGTGCCGGCAGATCGTCGACAACACCGGGGATGCGGTGATTTTCGGCGATGCTGAGGGCAAGGTGCGTCTGTGGAACGCCGGCGCCGAGAGCATCTTCGGCTTTCGCGCCGAGGAGGTCGTGGGCAAGTCAATGGATTTGATCATTCCCGAAAATCTCAGGGAACGGCACTGGGAGGGATACGACCAAACGATGCAAACCGGGCGCACCCAGTACAGCCGAAGCCTGCTGGCGGTCCCGGCGCTCCGCAAAGACGGCGCGCGCATCTCTATCGAGTTCACGATTGTTCTGATCCGCGACGCGGAGGGCAAACTTCTGGGACCGGCGGCGATCCTGCGCGACGTCACGGCGCGCTGGAATCAGGACAAGGAACTGCGCAAGCGTCTGGCGGCGCTTGAAGCGGAAGTGGCCAAGCTTGCCCGCGCTGCGAAAGCCACTTCGTAAACCAAGGAGGCAAGGATCATGAAAGCCGTACGCGCCCCGATTAACTGGGTGGAGGTTGTCGACTACGCGAAACGCTATAACGTGCAGCCGCCCAAGACGCAGTACGAACTGCCGGGCGTTACCCTAGAAGATCACAACGGCGTGCCGGTCGCGGTGCCGCCGGCCTGGCACGCGGTGGTAACCGCAAAAGTGGCCTTCACGCCCGCAACCCTCCGGTCCGCGCAGCGTCGTCTTGCGCGGGCGCTCGCAGAGGTCGAAAGCATTTTTCCGCTGCAGCCTAACGGCCTGCTTACGCAGATCGCTTACGGGCTCTCATATTTCGAGCATTACCTGCCGCGCGATGTCGTTGGTCAGCACATGCCCAAGGCGATTGAGGACGGGCAACCAGCCCGATGGGCGATCATCGACGCGATTCGCTTCCCTAAGGATCCCGAGAACATCATCCTCGAGCAGAATGACGTCTGCTTTCACTTCAAGAGTGACTATCAGGACAATATCTCGGCGGTGATTCGCGCGCTGTTCTATCCGGGCGAGAAGTTCCTCAACGGGATTCCGGTCGAATCGGTTAACGTCGCCGACCTCTTTCGCGTGACTTCGATCCGGCGGGGTTTTCTCGGGAAGAACTTGCCCAAGATTATGGCGACCCGTCACCGGATTCCCGGCGCTGACAGAATCCCGGATGGTGCGATGCTCTTCATGGGCTTTACCTCAAGCCACGTCCACGGGCTTGCGCAAGGCAATCTGCCGAGTTTCGAAACGCTTGCGGGTTACACCGACGCGACTCCGTCGAGTTACTTCGCCGGCGGCACGGCGATGCATCTGTCGCACATCCTGGTTGACCTAGAACGCTGGTATCGCCTCGACCCCGGAGAGCGGCTGCATCGGATGTTCAACCCGCGGCGTAGGGAAGGACCGGAAGTTCTCTCGCCCTCTCAGGCTCCTGATACGGTCACCTTCAAAGACGAGCTTGAACAGGACGCGCGGAGCTATAATGTCATAGGCCATAATGCGCAAATGCAACACCTGATCCGCCTGGAGAAGGACTCGACAACGACTTACGGGGAAAGGCTGGCGCGTGGCACCGTGATCTTTTTGCGGCAGGACTTCGACACCATGGAGAACCCGTTCGAGTATTGGTCGGATCGCCCGGTATCATCGGTGCCTCGCCCCGGGGTGCATTTTGTTGGAATGGCGCCTTCAGCCCAGCTCTTTGAGCGAGTGCGGCGCGAGATGGACTCGGTCGAGCTCCAGCAGAAGTATGGCCTCGCGGACGAAAACGTTGGCTTCACCAAGTTCCTAGTGACAACCCATCGGCAGAACTTCCTGCTGCCCCCGCGCGCACATCGATCATTCCCGCTGGCCGAGCTTTGATAACACCGTGCACCGCGGAGACTGTACGAGGGATGACGGAAACGAAAAACACAAAGCTAGACGATCCCGCCGCCAGGCCGGCGACACCGGCAACTGTGCCCGGAAAGTCGCCGCGCGTGA
>JAKAVX010000173.1 GCA_021827465.1 Deltaproteobacteria bacterium
ATTGTCAGCAAGAATCCATCGCTAAAGTCAGCGCCAGTGGATGCCAGCAAGGCGCCCGGTTGGCCGCCTTGGTCTGCGGTTAGCCGGGAGCTGAGGCGGCCTTTTCGACTTCGAACTTTGCGTAGCCGGGCGGCGTTGCGTCGAGATGCATCGGCAGCGACACCTCGCGCAGGACCGGCAACTTCTCGGTGACGGTGCCGGATGCGGGCGCGTCCTTCGGCACGGTTATCACCGCGGTGCCGACGAAGCGCACCACCGTCGGAAGCATCTTGCCGGTTCCCGTGTAACGGGTATGGCGCGTCTCGAAGATCGTATCTTCCTTGAACATCTTCGAGCCGGCGCGGATAAGGTAGCGATCATTGCCGAGCGGGCGCACCAGGACCGATTCGCTCATCACGTAAATGTGGCCGGGTGTCGGCCGAAGCAGCATCGGGAAGAGCGGATTCACGCCGAGCCAGAACGGGATGAGGATTTTGCGTCCCGGCGCCCATCCGGGCAGCCATACCTCGGCGACGCGATCGTTTTTTCCGAGCATGAATTCGCGGCCGTCGAATTCGCGCAGGATTTCGCGGCTGAGCTTGTCCTTGGGCGGCGTGCTGACTTCGCCCGCCGGGCCGAAATCCATCGCGGTCTTCGGCGAGCATCCCGAGACCATCACGCCCATCGCCACGGCAAGCGCGGCCGCGGCAACCGCTCTCCAGCCGGATATCATCCTGGAAATTCCCCCGACACGCGGTATCTCGCATAGCTCGGCGGCACCGGTCCACCGAGCGTCCACTTCATCGGCAGCGACACTTCGCGCAGCACCGGCAGCTTGACCTCTTTGCCCGCGTACGGAAACGCGCGCATCCCGGTGAACTGGACGATGGTCGGCAGGATCTTGCCGCGGGTCAGATACTGGGTTTTGGTCGTGACGAAGACTGCTTCCTTTTTTATGAGAGCGCTTCCGGCGGCAATTATCCACTGGCCGGGCTGATCGAGCGGCTTGATGAGCCGAGCCTCGCTGATAACGTAGTAATTACCTTCCTTGGGCTGCAACACGCCGGGCACCAGCACGTCGATTCCGAGCCAGAACGGAAGTCTGAGCCATCGGTCTCTGGGCCACTCGGGCGCGCGCACCATCGCAACCGCGGTGTTGTCTCCCAGCACGAAGGTCCTGCCGCGAAATTCGAGTTCGATCTGCTCGGGACTCGCGTACCTGGTGGGCTTTGTGTTCCTCGCGGGCGGCGCGGGAGAGCATCCGCTCATCGCGGCGGCGAGCGCGAGCATCGCCGCGCAAAGCAATTGCCGGCTTCGATTCACTCGCTACGATGGCCGCAGAAAGTGCGAGGCCACCTCGCGTCCCACCAGTTCCACTTGCGAAGCCCAATCCTCGGGACCCGCCACCGGCCACAGCACGAACTTGTCGAGTCCGCGATCGATATATCCGGTGAGCCGCCTTAAGATGTCGTCGGCCGATCCGAACACCGCGCGTTCGAGAAATTGTTCGGCGCCGCGCCCGAGCGCCTTCAGCAGCGGTTCCATCGCGCCAAGCGCACTCTCGCGCGAGCCCGCGATTCGGCACAGCACGATCAGGCCCGATTCGATACGGCCGTTGGCGCGTCCGCACTCGGCGGCGTAGGTCCTTATCGCGCGCATGCTGCGCGCGAACTCGTCCGGCGTCTGGAACGAGGCGAAGAAACCGTCGCCCATCCGGGCGGTGCGCCTCAGCGCGGCCTCCGAGCGTCCGCCCACCCAGATGTCCATCGTGCCGAAATCGTTGTTCGGCCGCGGCGCGGGACGCGGCTCGATCGTCACGTTGTCGAAGTTGAAGAATTTGCCGTGAAAGCTCGCGTTCTTCTCGCGCCACACGGTGCGCAGGATCCGGATTCCCTCCTCGAGGCGCCGGCCGCGTCCTTCGGCCGGAATTCCGCAGGCGGCGTAATCCGCGAGGTTCGCGCCGGTTCCGACCGCCATCACCATCCTTCCGCCCGACAGGTAATCGAGCGAGGCGAAAGCTTTGGCGGTGAGAAGCGGATGGCGCAGGTTGAGCAGAAGCACGCTTGGGCCGAGCTTCATGCGCGAGGTGCGCGAGGCGAGCAGCGCGAGCGTTGCGACCACGTCGAGCTCGGGGAACGGCGCGAGCAGGTGATCGGAGAGCCAGAACGAATCGATTCCCCAATGCTCGGCGCGCTCGGCCACGTGCGCTATCGTCTCGGCGCTCGGCATCCCGAGCCGCCATAATCCGAAGCCGACTCCTACTTTGACCTGTTTCATGACGTCACTTTTGCGGTTTGCCTACCCTATGCGCCGATACTAGCATGAGGTTCCTTAGATGAACGCCTATAGTCGTGCCGATGGGCATCCGGTCGCTGTAACCGTACTTGGCAGCGCAGACGCGTTTGCAAGCGGCGGCCGCGCGCAGGCGGGATGTTTGGTCCAAAGCGGTGGAAAGAATTTCATGCTCGAGGCGGGCCCCAATCTTCTCGGCGCGCTCAAAAAGATTGGCGTTTCGCCAGCGGCGCTTGACTACATAATAATCAGTCATCTGCACGGCGATCATTTCGCCGGCCTGCCTTTCCTGATTCTCGAATACATGTATGAGAGCCCGCTTCGAAAGACGGTCGTGATCGCGGGACCGCCGAAGCTCGAGCAGCGCACGTGGACCCTGACGCGCGCGATGTTTCCGCGTATCGACGTCGAAACCGCTCGGCGCAGGATAAAGTTCATGATGCTGGAGCCGGGCCAGCGGACGCGGCTCGGAAAAGTGGCTCGCGTCAGTGTAATCCGCAGTCCCCATACCAGTCCCGACATCTCGCTTTCGCTCAAGCTCGAAACCGGCGGCAAGACGATAGTGTTCTCGGGAGACACGGGCTGGAACGAGGATCTGGTCAAGTTCAGCGACGGCGCCGACCTGATGATCTGCGAGTGCACGTACTACGAGTCGGATCACTTCCAGTTTCATATCAATTACCCGCAGCTCAAGGACAATCGCGCGCGCTTCCGGGTCGGGCGCATGCTACTCACTCACCTCGGCAGCGAGGTGCTACGCCACGGCTCCGATATCGACATGGAGATGGCCTTCGACGGCATGAAGGTCGAAGTCTGAGCCCGCGCGCAACGCGCTGCGCTCCGCTACCGCGACGCGCAACATCCAAGTAAAACAAGGACGATGGGTATTGCAGACGGCAGGCGTGCGCTGGTCATCGGCGTCGCCAATGAAAAAAGTCTCGCCTGGGCTATCACCCGGGAACTGAGGGCGCAGGGCGCGGAAGTCGCGCTCACCTACCAGGGCGCGGTGCTCGAGAAGCGCGTGCGGCCGCTCGCCGAACAGGTCGGCGCGACCGTGGTCGGCGAGCTCGACGTCACCCGCGACGATCAGATCGAAGCTGTCTTCGCGAAGCTCAGGGAGATGTGGGGCGGGCTAGACATGATGGTCCACGCGGTCGCGTTCGCCGAGCGCGAGGATCTCCGCGAGCGCTTTCTCACCGTGAGCCGGGAGGGCTTTTCGCGCTCGCTCGAAATCAGCGCCTATTCGCTGGTCGCGCTCGCCCGCGGCGCCGAGCCCCTGATGAAGGCGCGCGGCGGCGGTTCGATCCTGGCGCTCAGCTACCTGGGCGCGGTGCGCGCGGTGCCGAATTACAACGTGATGGGAGTGGCGAAGGCCGCGCTCGAGGCGTGCGTGCGTTATCTCGCGCTGGACCTGGGCCCGTCCAACATCCGCGTCAACGCGATCAGCGCGGGGCCGGCGCGCACGCTCTCCTCCTCGGCGATTCGCGACTACTACACGATGGCGCACGAGGTCGAACAGCGCGCGCCGCTTAAGCGCGCGATGGAGACCGAAGAGGTGGGCAGGATGGCGGCGGCGATGCTGAGCAATCTTGCAAGCGGCGTCACCGGGCAGACCGTGTACGTGGACGTCGGTTACAGCATCGTCGGGTTCTGACGCGGCCTTGGGTTCCCCAAACCGCGCTCATCAACCGCGCACGCGGGGAGGTTCGCGATGGGCATTCATATTGTTGCGCAGCTTGCCGACAATTTCGCCTACCTGGTTTCCGACGACGCCTCGCGCGAGTGCGCGGTGGTGGACTGCGCCGAGGCCGACAAGGTGCTCGCGGAGACGAAGCGGCTCAGCCTTTCGCTGGTGGCCGTGCTCACCACTCACTGGCATCCCGACCATAGCGGCGGCAACGAGGACATCGTGCGCCTGATTCCGAATCTCCGCGTTTACGGCGCGCGCGCCGAGGGCGGACGGATTCCCGCACTCACCGATCCGGTCAGTGACGGCGACCGGATACGTATCGGCTCGCTCGAGGCGCAGGTGATCGGCATCCCCGCGCATACCAACGGCCACGTGGCGTATCACTTCGCAAGCCTTGGCGCGGTCTTCACCGGCGACACGTTGTTCGTTGGCGGATGCGGCCGGGTGTTCGAAGGCGGCGCGGCCACGATGGTCGAATCGCTCGGCAAGCTTGCGGCGCTGCCCGACCAGACGCAGATCTATTGCGGGCACGAGTACACGGAAAAGAACCTGCGCTTCGCGCTCACGCTCGAGCCCGCCAACGCCGCTCTCAAGGCCAAGTACGAGAAGGTCAGTGCGCTTCGCGCGCAGGGCAAGTGGACGGTGCCTTCCACGATCGGCGAGGAAAAGCTGACCAACCCGTTTCTCAGGACCGCAAGCCCCGAGCTTGTCGCGACGCTAAGGAAGCAGGACCCGGCGCTCGGCTCGAGCGCGGTTGCGATCTTCGCCCGCGCCCGCGAACTGAAGGATCGTTTCTAGCTCGCGCGCCGGCGCCAGGCGTGAAGTCGCCGGCGCTATGGGGCAACCGGGCGTATCTCGACGCACTTTTCGGTCCGAACGCGAGCGTCGCGGCGGAGCGCAGGAACTTTGTCTTCCGCTACAAGTCGCCGCACCATTGGATCGAGATCTTCCGCAGCTACTACGGTCCGATTGTAAAGGCGCGTTCGCGGCGATAGACCCGGAGGCTCGCGAGGCGCTTGAGGCCGATCTCTACGCTTTGCTGGACAAATTCAACGTCGCCGAGGACGGCACGCTGGTCATCCCCGGTGAATATCTCGAAGTGGTCATCACAAAAAGGAGCTGATCCGTGCGCACGCGGCGGCGGCCGCTGAAACTAGATCGGTTTGATTACCGCGAGCGCGAGAATTCCCAGCAGGAGCGCGCTTATCAGCCCGTGGATCATGCGGAACTCGCTTCGCGTGACGGCCGAGGGATTTTCCTCGAGCGCGACGATCCTGCGATGCAGCCGGACATGTACCAGCAGCATCATGAAGACCAAGACCAGCTTCGCGTCGAACCAATGCTCGTGGAGTACTGCGGGCCTCGAGATCATGAGCAGGATTCCGAACACGATCGCGATCGTGCCGCCGACGTTGGATCCGCCAAAGAACAGCCGGCTCGCTATCAGGATGAAGCGCTCCTTGGCCATCCCGACCTCGTCCGACACCATCGCGAGGAGGCTCGAGATGAGAAGCAGGCTTCCGACCCAGAAGACCACGCCAAACAGGTGAAGGACGAGTAACCAGCCCAAGAATGCCTCCTCACGTTCGCGTCAGGCGCCCCCGCGATCAACTCCGAGCGCAAGTATAAATGCCATGACTGCGACAATCGCGCCACCCGCGTACGGCGCTTCCCTGCCCAGCATACCGTAGACCAGTCCGCCCGCGAGCGGCCCGAGAATCCGCGCGAGCGAAAGCGCCGACTGGTTCACACCCAGCACCTCGCCCTGCTGATGGCGCTCGGAGCGCTTGGAGATGATGCTCGCGACGGCGGGGCTGGCAAACCCGTAACCGATCGAAAGAAAGAGCAGCGCGAGGAAAACGAAGCCGCCCGAAGGCATCTCCGCCAGCGGCGCGAGACCCACGATAAACGCCGCAAGCCCGAGCATCAGCACCCGCACCTCGCCCATCCGCGTGACCATCTTGCCGAGCAAATAGCCCTGCGCCAGCGCCTGCATCAGGCCCGCGAACGCCAGCATCGCGCCGATTCCGAAGGCGCCGTATCCGTATACCGCCGGCACCATCAGGGCGAAGGTCGTCTCGAAGGCCGCGATCGCAAACGTGACCAGGAACGCGATCGTGAACAGGCGCGAGAGATGATGTCCCACGAGCTGGCGCGGCAGATTCACCAGCGGCGCGGCGAGTTTTGAAAACGAGATCGCGGCGCCCGGCTCAGGATGATGCGATTCGGGCAGCCGCAGTGCGGCGA
>JAKAVX010000174.1 GCA_021827465.1 Deltaproteobacteria bacterium
TGCGATCCCGCTCTGATAGCGGCCCATCGCAACCTTGCCGATCTCTACGAGCAGGCGGGCCGCCAGAACGAGGCGCTTCGCCATCTGAGCGCAATCCATCGCCTGCTCAAAGGCGGCGAATAGCCGCCCTGCCGCGCGCGTGCGTGCAAGGTCTCGTGCGCCGTTGAAACCGATCAACGCGCGACGATAAGCTCATCGGTAATGGCTTCGCGGGATACGCTGAAAAGAATCGATATTCTGCGCCACGAACTGAAGGCGCTTCGCTTCATCCTGGACAATTATCATTCGGGCAGAATCGAACGTTCGGCGATACCGTCGCGCGAGGATTTTTTCTCCGAGCAGAGCCGGCATATTTATGACGCCATCATGGGCGCAGAAAGCCGCGCCGACGCGGAGCAGCGAATAGCAAGCCTCGATCTCGACGACGTGGACGTCGAATCGTTTCTTCGCCTTGGCGGCGAGCATTACTACACCTATCCGGCCCTGGTGCGGGAGCGTGCCGCGGCGATTCGCTCGGGCAGGCTCAAGGTCGAGAACCAGTGAGCGATCGAGTCCGCGAAAACCCCGAGGAGCTTAACTTCCTGCTCGGACGGGACGGTTCGCTCGTCGTCTACCAGGAAAAAGACACCTCATGGGTGGGCCTGCCCGCTTTTTCAAGCGAGGAAAAGGCGCGGGAATTCATCCAGGCGAGCAATCTTGACGTGGCCGATATCGCATCGATTCGATCCGACGATGCCGGCTCGATCGCCGAACTTATCAGGTCAGTAAAGAAGCGCGCGGTGCGAAACCTGCTGCTCGATCTGGACTATCGCAGCGGCAAATGCGTCATTATCGAATTCATCGGCGACGGACTCGGCCCCCGGCGCGAATGGCAGTTCACGCCGGCAAAGAAGACGGGATGACGAGCGCGCGCCGCAGCGAATAGCCAGGAGGCGCGATGAGCGTTACCGCGGCCGATATCGAGCATGCCCGAAGACGCCTGACCGGGATCGTCAAGCCGACGCCGCTCGTTCCGAGCGCAACGCTGGAACGGATGTTCGGCGCGCGCGTCCTGCTCAAGCCCGAGAACCTGCAGAAAACCGGCTCGTTCAAGATTCGCGGCGCGTTCAACCGGATCGCCGCGATGTCCGACGCGGAAAAGGCGCGCGGGGTTATCGCCGCCTCGGCGGGAAACCACGGGCAGGCGCTCGCCTACGCCGCGACTCGCGCCGGCGTGAAGGCGACGATCGTGATGCCGCGCACGGCAACCATCTCGAAGGTCGACGCAACGCGCAGTTACGGGCAAACCGTCGTGCTCGAAGGCGTTGACTACCGGGAAGCCCATCGGGCGGCCGAGCGGCTGTGCGCAAAGAGCGGAGCGCTGTTCGTCGACGCCTACGACGATCCGTTCGTGGTCGCGGGTCAGGGGACCATCGGGCTCGAAATCCTCGACGAAGTCACTCCCGACATCGTCTATGTTCCGGTCGGCGGAGGCGGCCTGCTTTCGGGAATCGCGCTGGCGATAGAGGAACGCGCGCCCCGGGTCGAGGTGGTTGGCGTTGAAGCGTCCGGTTCGCCGCAATTGAGCCAGAGCCTGGCGGCGGGCGCGCCGGTTTCGATCGGCCGCCCGGTGGATACGATCGCCGACGGCCTTGCCACGGGCAGGATCGGCGCGATCCCGTTCGAGATAATCCGCGAGTGCGTGAGCCGCGCCGTCACGGTTGACGATTTCGAAATTGGCGAGGCGGTCCTGTTGCTGCTCGAGCGTCTCAAGCTGCTGGCCGAAGGCGCTGGCGCGACCGCGCTGGCCGGCGCACTCAAGGAGCGCGAGAGGCTCTCCGGCAAGACCGTGGTCGTGGTTGTAAGCGGCGGCAATATCGACATGAACCTGCTCGACCGGATCATCGGACACGGTCTTTCCAAGATGGGCCGGCTGTTCCACTTCGCAATCGAGCTTCATGATCGCCCCGGCGAACTGAGCCGGCTTCTCACTGCGGTAAGCGAGACAGGAGCCAACGTCCACTCCATCCTGCATGATCGCACCCGGCGCGACGTGCCGATCGGCGGCGCGCTGGTGCAACTGGAACTCGAGACGCGCGGCGCCGAGCATATCGAGACCGTGTGCGCCCATCTGAAGGAGCGCGGCTTCGTGATCAAGCCGGAGTCGTGAGCGCCGGGCTTTGTGCGGCTTAGGCCGACACCGCTCGCGGCGATCGTTTTCGATCCTTTGTTCACGGCGCTTTTCGTTGTAAGGCGGATTTGACTATGCTTGGCGCGGTCGCCGAGCGTAACGAGGGGTATGCAATGGATCTGAACTTCGCGCCTGACGAGGAAGAGTTTCGTCTCAAGGTCCGCGGGTTTCTTGAGGAGAACCTGCCGAAGGCCGGAATCAAGCCCGGTTCCGAGGGACGTGCCGACAAGGAATGGCTCGATCGGTCGAAGGCCTGGCAGAAAAAACTCTACGAAGCCGGCTACGTCGGGCTCTCGTGGCCCAAGGAGTACGGCGGGCAGGCGATGGACCCGGTCAGGCAGTCGATCGTCAACGACGAGATGGTGCGGGCGAACGCGCCCTTCCTGATCGGCGGTTCGGGGCTCAGCATGCTTGGCCCGACGCTCATCACGATGGGCACCGAGGAGCAGAAAAAGCGCTTTCTTCCTAAAATTCTCGATGCCGAAGAGATCTGGTGCCAGGGCTACTCGGAGCCCGGCGCGGGCTCGGACCTCGCTTCGCTCAGGACTCGCGCCGAGATCGTCGGCGATGAGTTTATCGTCAACGGGCAGAAGGTCTGGACCTCCAATGCGCATTTTTCGCAGTGGATGTTCTGCCTGGTTCGCACCGACCCCGAAGCGCCCAAGCATCGCGGCATTTCCTACATCCTGATCGATATGAAGACGCCCGGAATCGAGGTGCGACCCCTGGTCCAGATGACCGGCGACCGCGGCTTCAACGAGGTCTTCTTTGACAACGTTCACGTCCCGCGCGAGAACCTGGTCGGCAAGCTCAACGAAGGATGGCTGGTCGCCAACGCGACGCTCTTTCACGAGCGCAACATGCTCGGCTCGGCGACGGGCAGCAAGCAGCGCTTCAACCGCCTGCTCGCGCTCGCCAAGTCGATGAAGCGAAACGGCCGTCCGCTGAGCGAGGATCCGGTCTTTCGCCAGCGCCTGGTCGATCTCGAGGTGCGGGTCGAGGCGATGACGTTTCATTCGTATCGCCAGCTGACCGACCACGTGCGCGGACGCAATCCCGGCGTCGAAACGATGATCAACAAGCTGGTCGGCACGGAGCTGAACCACGATCTCGCCACCGCCGCGATGGAAGCGATGGGCGATTATTCGTTGCTCGCGCGCGAGGAAAAGGCGGCGGTCGATCACGGCTACTGGCCGTACGAGTGGATGTTCTCGCTCGGGCTGGTGATCGGCGGCGGAACTTCGCACATCCAGAAGAACATCATCGCGGAACGCGGGCTCAAGATGCCCAAGTCGCGTTAACGGCGCGTCGAAGCGCGGATCGGGGAATCTCATATGGACTTCGGACTCAGCGACGAACAGCGCGAACTGAGGCAAAGCGCCCGCGATTTTCTGACCGGCGAATGCCCCACCACGTACGTGCGCAAGGTGATGGCGAGCGAGGACGGAACCGCGCCTGAGCTTTACCGCGAGATCGCGAAGCTCGGATGGACCGGGCTTGCGGTGCCGGAGAGCTACGGCGGCGCGGGGCTTTCGATGCTCGACATGGCGGTGCTGCTCGAAGAGCAGGGCTATGCCGCGATGCCGGGGCCGTTCCTGTTCTCCTCGGTGCTTGCGACTGCGGCGCTGAGCGAGTTCGGCTCCGAGGAACTGAAGCGGCGATGGCTGCCGGCGATCGCGGAAGGCAAGGCCACGGGTACGGTCGCGGTTGTCGAGGAAGAGACCGGAATCGAGCCGGCCGGAATCGGCGCGAGCGCCCGTGAGAGCGGCGGCGAGATCGTGATAAGCGGGCGCAAGATGCTCGTGCCGTATGCGCACGCGGCCGACTTCGTAATCGTCGCGGCGCGGACCGGCGACGGACCGCGCAGCCTCGCGCTGGTGCTCGTGGAGCGCAACTCGCGCGGCCTCGATGCGCGGCTGATGAAGCATATGGATCTCACCCGCCGGGTTTGCACGCTCGACCTCGCCGACGTTCGGGTGCCCGCGGGATGCAGGCTCGAGGGCGGAGCGACCGCCTTCGACCGGATGGTCGACGCGGGCTCGGTCGCGGTGGCGGCGGATTCGCTCGGCGGCTCGCAGCGGTCGCTCGATATGGCGGTGGAATACTCGAAGGTGCGCGAGCAGTTCGGAAAACCGATCGGCTCCTTCCAGGCGTTGAAGCATCTTGCGGCCGAGATGGTTTCTGAGATCGAGCCGGCGCGCGCGCTGCTCTGGTATGCGGCCTACGCGCACGATGCGCTGCGCGAACAAGCGCCGCGGGCGGCCGCGATGGCAAAGGCGCGGCTCTCGGAGGTTTACAGCCGTGCGAGCGACCGCGCGGTCCTGATGCATGGCGGGATCGGCTTTACCTGGGAGCACGACATGCATCTGTGGTTCAAACGCTCGCGCTTCAACGAGTCGTACTTCGGCTGCCCGGCATACCATCGCGAGCGAGTCGCGTCGCTAGGCGGCTACTGAGCGAGACTTTCGCGAAGGAGGCGGTCGGGTGGCGCTCAAGTTCGACATCTTCTATCAGCTTCCCGCCGCGCCGACGCAGAAGGCTGCGGATCGCTATCGCGAACTCGTCGCCGAGGCGGTCGAGGCCGATCGCCTCGGATTCAACACGATTTGGCTCGCCGAAGTGCATTTTGCGCCGCGGTTCTCCGTGATGCCGACGCCGCTACTTCTGCTCGGGCTCGCGGTCAACCTGATGCCGCTGCATCACCCGATGCGTCTTGCCGAGGAGACCGCGACGCTTGACGTGCTGTCGGGCGGGCGAGTCGAATTCGGTGCCGGGCGCGGCGCGTTTCCGCTGAATTACCGGGGTTACGGCGTCGGGATGGAGACGAGCCGCGCGCTTTTCGCCGAGGGACTCGAGTTCGTGAAGCGCGCTTGGAGCGAAGAGCGGCTGACCTTTCACGGCGAGCATTTCCGCGCCGACGATATCGAGGTGATCCCGAAGCCGCTGCAGCGCCCGCATCCGCCGATCCGGCTCGCCGCGAACAGCGCGGAGACGTTCACCTTTGCGGGCGAGAACGGTTACCCGATCTTCGCGGGCGGTCCGGTGAATCCGATTCCGGTCCTGGGCGAGCGGCTTGCGATTTACCGCCGCGCGCTCGACGCGGCGGGGCGGAGCGAGCCGGACGATTGGCTCGCTGCGGCGCTGATGGTGTTCGTCGGGCGCGATCGCGCCTCGGTGCGCGCGGCGATCGAGCCGAGCCTTCGCAACTATTTCGACGCGGTGAGCGGGATAATCGAGCCCGAGAGCCTCGCGCCCGCGCATCGCGAGGAATTCGAACGGGTGCGCTCGCGTCTGCTTGCGATTCGCTACGAGACGGTCGACGAAATGATGGCGATTTTCGGCGACCCTGAATACTGCGCCGATCGGATCTCGGAGCTGCGTGAGCGCTTTCGCTTCTCGCGGATGGTCTGCTGGTTCGAAACCGGCGGTCTTGCCGGACACGAGAACATCATCGCTTCGATGCGGCTTTTTGCAGAGCGCGTGATGCCGCGTTTCGCGTAGGAACGGCGCTCCCGGCTGCGACGCCGATCAGCCGGCTTCGCCGTTTTGCGTACCGCCCGAACGGCGTCCGCTGCTCTGGCGGGTGAGCCCCCGCAATATGTCCGTCTTTGTGACGATGCCCTGAAGGGAGCCGTCCGCAGCAACCACCAGCAGCATCTGCGTGCCGCGCTCGCGGACCATCTCTCTGAGCGCTTCGGAAAGGTCGCAATCCGCCGAGACATGCTCAATCTCGCGCTCGGCCAAATCGCCGGCGGTAAGCTCGTCCCATCGATCGGGCGGAGCCTTCGCGAGCGCTTGGGTCGAGATGACGCCAATTGCCTTTTTTCCGTCGTAAACCGGGAAATGGGTGTAGTCGTGCGCGGCTGCGAGGCCGCGGGAAAACTCGCGAAGCGTCGCGGTGGCGGGAATTCCCTCCACCCGCTGGCGCATCACGTCCGCGACCTTCATGTCGCTCAGCTTTTCGAAGTTTGCGATCTCGTGCCATCGCTGATCGCCCGAGACCGATCGGAA
>JAKAVX010000175.1 GCA_021827465.1 Deltaproteobacteria bacterium
AAAGGTTTCATTCATCACGGTCGCATCCGGGCGCTTGCCGACGCGATGCGCGAAGCCGGGCTCAAGTTCTGACGGAACGGATGGGAGATCGCCGTGGCACATCGCATAGACCCGCAAGGGTTGGAAATTAAAGAAAAGGTTGTCCACATCAATCGCGTCGCCAAGGTCGTCAAGGGCGGACGGCGCTTCAGCTTCTCGGCGCTGGTCGTCGCGGGCGACCAGAACGGGCTGGTGGGCTTCGGGCTTGGCAAGGCGAACGAGGTCCCGGAGGCGATTCGCAAGGGCGTCGAGCGGGCGAAGAAAAGCCTGGTCAGGGTGCCCCTTCGCGAAGGCACGATACCGCACGAAGTCCTGGGCCATTTCGGGGCCGGCAAGGTCATTCTGAAGCCCGCGGCTGAGGGCACCGGGGTTATCGCGGCCGGCGGAGTGCGCGCGGTGGTCGAGCTTGCCGGAATCCGTAATATCCTGACCAAGCGGCTCGGCTCTTCGAATCCGCACAACCTGGTGAAGGCGACGATAGAGGCGCTCTCGCAGCTTAGAAGCGCCGATGAGATCGCGCGGCTTCGCGCGCGCGAATCGTCCGGGACTGAGGCGGCCTGACGGCCGGCGAGCGGGAGACTCTGACGATGGCGGAGAACGTTCGCATTCGAATTCGTCTGGTGCGCAGCCCGATCGGGACCAACCAGCGGACACGCCAAACCGTCCTTGGCCTTGGCCTTGGAAAAGTGGGCAGTGAGAGTGAAGTGAAGCTAAGTCCCGCGGTCGAGGGCATGTTAAGGCGCGTGGCGTATCTGATCGAGATCACGCGATAGGTTTTTGCGATGGACTTGAGCGATTTGAAACCGTCTCCCGGCTCGACCCGGCCCGGGCGGCGGCTTGGACGTGGAACCGGTTCCGGGCTCGGCAAGACGTCGGGACGTGGACACAAGGGCCGCGGCTCGCGCTCCGGCGGCAATACGCCTCCGGGCTACGAAGGCGGCCAGATGCCGCTTCAGCGGCGGGTTCCCAAGCGCGGGTTTCGCCGCCTGCAGAAGAACCAGCATCGCCGCGAGGAATTCGCGGTCGTCAACCTGAAGGCTTTGTCCGAGTTCCCCGACGGCGCGACGGTCGATCCGGCCGTGATGGCGGAGCGGGGACTGATAAGACCGGGCTTCAAGGTCAAGGTCCTCGGCGACGGGGATCTCAAGACGAAACTGATAATTCGCGCCGAGGCGTTTTCCGCGAGCGCGCGCGAAAAAATCGCGCAGGCCGGAGGGGCTGCCGAACTGATAGAGCAGGTCGCCAGCGAATAAATGCTTGAGGGGTTTTCAAACGCCTCGCGCATCCCGGAACTGCGCCGCCGGCTGCTGTTCACGGCCTTCGTGTTGGCCGTGTACCGGGTTGGGGTCGCGGTTCCCACGCCGGGAATCGACGGGCAGGCGCTGGCGGCGTTCTTTGACGCCGCGGCGGGAACGCTGTTCGGATGGGTAAACCTGTTTTCCGGCGGCGCGCTGGAGCGGTTCTCGGTTTTCGCGCTCGGGATCATGCCCTATATCTCGGTCGCGATCATTCTCGACCTGCTCAAGGTAGCTTCGCCCTACCTCGACGAACTCTACAAGGAAGGCGAGGCGGGCAGGCGCAAGATCACGCAGTACACGCGCTATGGAACGGTCGGCCTGTCGATCATCCAAGGCTTCATGATCGCCTACTCGCTTGAGAAAATTCGCGCGCCGGGCGGCGGATCCGTGGTTTACAACCCGGGTTGGGATTTCCGTATCCTTACGGTTCTGACCGTGACCGCGGGCGCGGTTTTCGTGATGTGGCTCGGCGAGCAGATAACCGAACGCGGGATCGGAAACGGTATCTCGCTGGTGATTATGGCGGGAATCGTGGCGCGCCTGCCGAGTGCGGTCGGCACCACCGTGCAGTTCGTGCGCGAAGGCGAGATGAGCGTATTCCTGCTCGTCTTCATTATCGCGGTCGCGGCGGCGGTGACGGCGAGTATCGTATACTTGGAGACGGCGCAGCGAAGAATTCCGGTACAGTACGCTAGGCGCGTGGTCGGACGCCGGGTCTATGGGGGGCAGACCTCGCATCTGCCGCTCAAGATCAACACCTCGGGCGTCATACCGCCGATTTTTGCCTCGTCGATCCTGGTTTTTCCCGCAACCCTGGCGACCTTTGTACCGGCGCTCAAGAAGTACGAGTCGGTTCTGACGCCGGGCGGGGTCTACTATGACATTATTTACGTCGCGCTGATCGTCTTCTTCTGTTACTTCTACACCGCGGTCACGTTCAACCCGGTTGACGTGGCCGATAATCTGAAGAAGTACGGCGGGTTTATCCCGGGCATCCGCCCCGGCCGCTACACCGCCGAATATATCGACAGGGTCTTGTCGCGGATAACCCTGGGAGGCGCCATCTACGTAAGTGCGGTGTGCGTGCTCCCGACGATTCTGATTCAGCACTTTAATGTTCCGTTCTATTTCGGAGGTACTGCCCTGCTAATCGTAGTCGGGGTGGCCTTGGACACGATCGCGCAGATAGAAACCCATCTGCTTACCCGTAATTACGAAGGGTTCATGAGACGGGGGCGCGTCAAGTCCAGGAAGGGCGGATAGGGGAATGCGGCTGGTATTGCTCGGACCGCCGGGGGCGGGCAAGGGTACGCAGGCCAGGATGCTGGCGGAAAGGCTCGGAGCAACCCATGTGGCAAGCGGTGACCTGCTGCGGGCGGCGGTCAAGGAAAAGACCTCTCTTGGGCTTGAGGCCAGAAGCTACATGGATCGGGGGGCGTTGGTTCCGGACGAGTTAGTGCTTAAACTTGTACAGGAGCATCTTGACAGATCCGACGGCGACCGCGGGTTCATTCTCGACGGCTTTCCGCGCAGCGTCTCGCAGGCCGAGGCGCTCAGCCGGATGCTCAAGGGGCGCGGCGCCTCGATAGACAGGGTTGTCGCGATAATCGTCCCAGACAGCGAGATCATCAAGCGGATTTCGGGTCGGCGCACCTGCAGGAACTGCGGTGCGATGTATCACGTTATCTTCGACCCGCCGCGCAATCCGGGGATATGCAACCAGTGCAACGGCGAGCTGTACCAGCGCGAGGACGACGCCGAGGACACTGTCAGGATGCGGCTTGAGGTTTATGGGGCGGAGACCAAACCGCTGCTCGAATATTATGGACGGGCGGGCTTGCTCGTCGAAGTCAATGGAATTGGACGGCCCGAGGAAATACAGCATCAGATCCTCGTGGCGTTGGGTAGCGAAAGGGTAAAGGTTCAGAACGACCGCATCAAGTAATGGTTCTCCTCAAGAGCACCGAAGAGATTGCGATAATGCGCGAGGCTTGCCGGATCGTCGCCGAGATCCTCGAGGAACTCGCCCGCGTGGTGCATCCCGGGATAACGACAGACGAACTCGACCGGATGGCTGAAGAGCTTACCTATCGCAAGGGCGCGCGCCCGGCCTTCAAGGGCTACAAGCCCGGAGACGTCGTCTATCCGAAGACGCTCTGCGTGTCGGTGAATGAGGAGATCGTTCACGGTATCCCTTCGGGCCGCCGTCTGAAGACGGGCGATATCGTGGGGCTCGACTTCGGCGTCATCTACGAGGGCTTTTACGGAGACGCGGCGCGCACCGTTGCGGTCGGCAAGATACCCGAGAGCGCGGAGCGCCTGCTTCGGGTTACGCGCGAGGCGCTGTACTGCGGAATCGAGCAATGCCGGGCCGGCAACCGTATAGGGGATATCGCAAAAGCCGTTCAGGAGCATGCGGAGGGCGCCGGTTACTCGGTGGTCGAGGAGTTCGCGGGCCATGGAATTGGACGCAAGCTCCACGAAGACCCGCAGGTGCCCAATTATTTCCGCCCCGGGATGCCGAATCCGAGGCTTCAGGAAGGGATGGTGCTGGCTATCGAGCCGATGGTGAATGAAGGCACGGCCAGGCTGCGGATTATGAAGGACGGGTGGACTGCGGTGACTGCGGACGGTAAACTATCTGCCCACTTCGAGCATTCTGTCGCGATCACCGGAAACGGCCCGGTAATACTGACCGAGTTGGGCGCCAACGTCTGAGCTTGGAGCGCTATGTCTAAAGGCGATGCGATAGAAGTCACCGGAGTCGTGCTCGAGGCGCTTCCCAATGCCGTGTTCAGGGTGTCGCTGGACAACGGGCATCGGGTATTGGCGCATATCTCGGGCAAGATGCGGATGCATTACATAAAGATTCTGCCCGGCGACAAGGTGACCGTGGAATTGTCGCCCTATGACTTAAGCCGCGGCCGGATAACCTATCGGATGCGCTCGTAGCGTGCGCATGGGACGCAGAAATGAAAGTCAGAGCGTCAGTCAAAAAGATTTGCAAAAACTGCAAGGTGGTGCGCCGCCAGGGCGTCGTGCGCATCCTATGCTCCAATCCGCGCCACAAGCAGCGCCAGGGATAGGGAGTTAACATGGCCCGTATTGCCGGAGTCGAGCTTCCCAAGAACAAGCGCATGGAAATTGCGCTTACCTACATTTACGGGATCGGGCGCGTCTCAGCGCTCAAGATCCTTAAAGAGGCCAACGTCGACCCTGCGACCAAGACCGACGATCTGAGCGCCGAGGACCAGGTCCACATCCGCAACGTCATCGACCAGAGCTACAAGGTCGAAGGCGATCTCAGGCGCGACGTGCAGCAGAACATCAAGCGCCTGATGGACCTCGGATGCTACCGCGGGCTCAGGCATCGCCGCAGCCTTCCGGTTCGCGGCCAGCGCACCCATACCAACGCGCGCACCCGCAAGGGACCGCGCAAGACCGTGATGGGCAAGAAGGCTGCGCCGCCGAAAGGATAGAGCGCGGAGAGCGAACACTTTTTCGGCATTGAGCCTTGAGGACCTTACATACTGATGGCGGACGAGACTAAAGAAACCAGGGAAGCCCCGAAGAAGGCGGCTGAGAAAACCGGAGCGGAAAAGGCCGGGGCAGCAGCCGCGGCTTCAGCGCCCAAGCGCAAGCGCGTCAGGCACGTCGTGCCGGAAGGCGTCGCGCACGTTCACGCGACCTTCAACAACACGATCGTGACCATAACCGACCAGCAGGGACTGGTGCTCGCATGGTCGAGCGCAGGCTCTGTCGGGTTCAAGGGATCGCGCAAAGGCACTCCGTTCGCCGCTCAGCTCGCGGCCGAAGCCTGCGCCCGCAAGGTGGGCGACATGGGCATGAGAAGCGTGGTCGTGCACGTGAAGGGTCCGGGCGGCGGACGCGAATCGGCGGTCCGCGCGCTTCAGGCAGCGGGCCTCAACGTGATCGCCATAAAGGACGTGACGCCGATTCCGCACAATGGATGCCGTCCGCCGAAACGGCGCCGTGTCTGACCAGAGGATAATCTATCGTGGCTAGAAACCTTGGTCCTGTATGCCGGCTGTGCCGGCGCGAAGGGCTGAAGCTCTTCCTGAAGGGCGAGCGATGCTATACGGACAAGTGCGCCATTGAGCGGCGCAACTATCCGCCCGGCGCGCACGGACAGGCGCGCACCCGTTTCTCCGAATTCTCGATCCGGCTGCGCGAAAAGCAGAAGGTCAAGCGCATCTATGGCCTGCTCGAAACCCAGTTCGCGCATTATTTCGAGATGGCGGAGCGGATGCCGGGAATTACCGGCGAGAACCTGCTGGTCCTGCTGGAGCGCAGGCTCGACAACGTGGTCTACCGGCTCGGCTTCGCAAGTTCGCTCACCCAGGCGCGCCAGCTCGTTCGTCACGGCCATTTCGAGGTTGGCGGCAGGAAGGTCACCATCCCCTCCTACCTCGTGTCGGCCAATGAACCGGTGGTCGTGACCGAGAAGAGCCGGCAGAAAAAGGTCATCCAGGAGGCGATCGAGATGGCGCAGCGGCGCGGCGTTCCACCCTGGATGACGGTCGAGCGCGAAAATTTCCGCGGCTCGCTCAAGAGCTACCCGGCGCGTTCTGACCTTACGATGCCAATCAGCGAGAAGCTGATAGTGGAGCATTACTCCAGATAGTAGGCGGAGAAGGAGTTGTAGGCCCGGCGCCGTGGCAACGGCCGGCCCGGGACCGCGAAATCCATCCCGTTAAGAGCGGCAAATATGCAGAATGATTGGCGTGACCTGATCAAACCCAAAGGTATCGAGTTCGACGAGAAGGAAGTCACCGAGACCT
>JAKAVX010000176.1 GCA_021827465.1 Deltaproteobacteria bacterium
CGGCCGTCACCAGCGCGGAGTCCTTGATCCGGATTCCGTGATGCACCTCGTAGCGCTCCTTGAGTCCGCGCAGGATCGAGATGGTGTCCTCGACGCTCGGCTCGTCAACCATCACGGGCTGGAAGCGCCGTTCGAGCGCCGCGTCCTTCTCGATATATTTGCGATACTCGTCGAGAGTGGTCGCGCCGATACAGTGCAATTCGCCGCGCGCCAGCATGGGCTTGAGAAGATTCGACGCATCCATCGAACCTTCGGCCCTGCCGGCGCCGACGACCGTATGCAACTCATCGATGAACAGGACGATCTCGCCCGAGGCTTCCTGGATTTCCTTCAGCACCGCCTTCAGGCGTTCCTCGAATTCGCCGCGGAACTTGGCGCCCGCGATCAGTGCGCCCATGTCGAGCGCGACGATACGCCGGTCCTTGAGTCCTTCGGGCACGTCGCCGCGGACGATTCGCTGCGCGAGACCCTCGACGATCGCGGTCTTGCCGACGCCCGGCTCGCCGATCAGAACCGGGTTGTTCTTGGTCCGGCGCGAGAGCACCTGGACCACGCGGCGGATTTCCTCGTCGCGTCCGATTACAGGATCGAGCTTGCCCTGCGAAGCGAGCTTGGTCAGATCGCGTCCGTAGCGTTCGAGCGCCTGGTAGGTCGCCTCGGGATTGGGCGAAGTGATTCGCTGGCTGCCGCGTACCTTCTTGAGCGCGTCCATCAGCTTGTCATGGGTGAGTCCGGCTTCGCGCAGGATTTTCGACGTGGCTCCGGTTTCGTCCAGAACCGCTATCAAAACGTGCTCGACGGATACGTATTCGTCGCTTAGCTTTTGCGCTTCCTGTTCGGCGCGGGCGAGCACGCGGCCAAGCCGCTGGGTCATATAAATCTGGCCCTGACTGGCGCCGGGCCCGCTTACCTGCGGAATTGTCTTGAGCTCATCGTCGAATTTACGCCGCACCGAGGCGACATCGACGCCCGCGACCTTGAGCACTGACGCCGCGATACCCGCGTCATCCTCGAGCATCGCGGAAACCACATGCTCGACGTCAACCGCCTGATTTCCGGCTCCAAGGGCCTTGTTCTGGGCGCGTCCAAGCGCCTCTTGCAGCTTTTCAGTAAGCCGATTTGGGTCCATCAGCCATCAAACCTCGTATGAAAAGTAACCATGAACCGCGGCTCGGCAAGGCTTGGGACATTCTGGCGTGCAAGCGACGGCCCTTTTCGCCATCGAAACACCCGATGAACGTATCCGTAACCTCGCCCTGCGGAACCGGGCGAGGGACAGAAGGGTTCGCGCGATCGGCGCTGGCGCGTCAGGGCGTGGTCGGCGATGCGCCGCCCTGCACGGCGGGGCCTTCGGCCGGAGCGCCAGAGATCTTTTCCACCTGCACGTTTTCGATCGTCTCCCCGGCACCGTAGAAGACGCGATAAAGCGTAAGCTTCTTCTCCGCCATATGGAGCCGCGCCTGGCGAACCGCCACCGAAGTGCCCATCGACAATACCGCGAGCGCGATGTTGCGCGGGCGAATCTGCGGATCGACGAACTTCGCTCCGTCGGGATAGAAGGCGTAAACGTCCTCGCGCTGCCCGCTATCGGTGCTACGCGAGCCGTTCGGTTCGCCGAACGCCGCGACGACCTGGCTCCTTGGCGTGCCGACCTTCAGAACCTCGGGATTGTAATGGACCGACGAGTTCTTCATCGCCACGCTCTGCTCCATCGCGGTCGGTCCGTAGCTGGTCGCGGGCGTGGCAGGCTGAAGCCGCCCGCATCCGCCGAGCATTACCGCCAACACGGCCAAGCCTAACACTTTCATGCGAGCCATCTCCTTGTGCGGCCCGTGCCCAGTTGAGAAATTTTAGTTGCTTGCCGTTATAAGGGCGAGCGCGACGCTATCGTTGGCAATCACGTGTTTCATCGATCGGGATTAGCCGTTCCCGCGATCATTTGCTAAGTACCTTCACAGGTTTTCGATTGCGGAGAGATATGATGCGCGTAAGCCTTACCATCAACGGGCAGCGGCGCGAGGACGATATCGAGCCTCGAACGCTCCTGGTTCATTATTTGCGCGAGGTCGCCGGCCTTACCGGCACGCACGTCGGATGCGAGACTTCGCTTTGCGGCGCCTGCACGGTCCTGATGAACGGCCGCGCGGTGAAATCATGCGCCGTGCTCGCGGTTCAGGCCGAGGGAGCCGAACTCACCACGGTCGAGGGCCTTGCCAAAGACGGTAAGCTCCATCCCGTGCAGGAGGGCTTCTGGGAAGAGCACGGACTCCAGTGCGGATACTGCACGCCCGGGATGATGATGATGGCAACCGACCTGCTGAGCCGTAACCCCGACCCGAGCGAGGCGGAAATCCGCGCCGCGCTCGAGGGCAATCTCTGCCGATGCACCGGTTACCAGCATATCGTCAACGCGGTGCGCTACGCGGCCAACAAGATGCGCGCGTCCAAGGGCGCCTGACCACGCACTCCCAGGAGGGACGCCAATCATGCCAGTTATTCCGAAGTTCGTCGGTGAACGAGTAAAGCGCCGCGAGGATCCGCGGCTTATCTCCGGCACCGGCACCTATGTCGACGACGTAAAGCTCGTCGGGATGGTGTCGGCGGTAATTCTGCGAAGTCCATACGCGCACGCGAGAATAAAATCGATCGACGTGAGCAAGGCGCGCGCCGCGGACGGCGTCGTCGCGGTGCTCACGGGCGAGAACCTGCGCGGCAAAATCGGCACCGTGCCGTGCGTCGCTCCGGCAGAGCGCGTCCCGTTCCATCCCGTGCTCGCCGTCGGCAAGGTCCGCTTCGTGGGCGAGCCGGTCGCGGTCGTCGTCGCCTCCGATCCCTACAAGGCGCAGGACGCGCTCGATCTGATCGATGCGGACTTTGACCCGCTCGACGCGGTGGTCGATCCGGAGAAGGCCTTCGACGAGGGCGCGCCGATTATCCACGACGAGTTCGGCACCAACCTGTGCGCTCGCAGCGAGGTTCCGAATCCGCAGGTCGATGAGGCGATGCGCAAGGCGGACAAGGTGATCAAGTTCCGCCTCGTCAACCAGCGGCTTGCGCCCGCGCCGATGGAGCCGCGGGGCGTCGTTGCGCAGTGGCATCCGGGGCTGAAGCAGCTCACGGTATGGTCGTCCACGCAGATTCCGCATCTCCTGCGCTCGCAACTGGCCGAGATGCTGAAGCTCGGCGAGAACCATGTCCGCGTGATCGCGCCCGAGGTCGGCGGCGGCTTCGGATGCAAGCTCAACGTCTATCCCGAAGAGGCGCTGGTCGCGCATCTCGCGATGACGCTTAACCGGCCTGTCAAATGGATCGAGCGCCGGCGCGAGAATCTGTCGGCGACGACCCACGGCCGCGATCAGATCACCTACCTTGAAGTGGCGGCAAAAAAGGACGGCGAAGTCCTCGCAATCAAGGCGAACTTCGTCTGCGACATGGGCGCGTACCTGCATCTGCTTACGCCCGCGATCCCGGGCTTCTCGGGCCTGATGATGACCGGGTGCTACAAGATTCCGGCGCTCGCGTTTGAGCAGAAGTTCGCTTTCACCAACAAGATGTCTACCGACGCGTACCGCGGCGCGGGCCGTCCCGAGGCCGCGTATATAGCAGAGCGCGTGATGGACATGGTCGCGACCGAGTTCGGGCTCGACCCGGCCGACGTCCGGCGCAAAAACTTCATCCCCAAGGAAGCGTTTCCCGCGCCGACGGCCGGCGGCCTGGTCTACGACTCGGGCGATTACAATCTCGCGCTCGACAAGGCGCTGGAGATGGCCGACTACAAGACGATGCGCGCCGAGCAGGAAGCCGCGCGCAAGCAGGGCCGGCTTATCGGAATCGGGCTCGCGTCGTACGTCGAGATTTGCGGAATCGGCCCGTCCGCGCTGCTTCCGCCGAAGCTCAAGGGAGGTGGATGGGAAAGCGCGACGGTCAGGATCGAGCCCGATTCCAAGGTGACGGTGCTGACGGGAGTCTCGCCGCACGGACAAGGACAGGAAACCACCTTCGCGCAACTCGTCGCCGATTCGTTCGGAATCGATATCGACGACGTGGTCGTCGTCCATGGCGATACCGCGCAGGTGCAATACGGTATCGGCACGTTCGGAAGCCGCGGCACCACGGTCGGCGGACCGGCACTGATGCTCACGGTGCAGAAGCTTCAGGACAAGATGAAGAAAATCGCTTCCACGATGATGGAAGTGCCGCCCGATCAATTGATCTTCACCGAACGCTCGATCGCTCTTGCAAGTGACGCGTCACGCTCGATCCCGCTGCAGCAGGTGGTCGACGGCGCGTATGGCTACAAGATGCCGATTCCCGGCGTCGAGCCCGGCCTCGAGGAGAAGACCTTCTACGAACCGTCGTCGTGCACGTTCCCGTTCGGCACGCACGTCGCGGTGGTCGAAGTCGATCGCGAAACCGGCACCGTGAAGTTCTTGAAGTACGTCGCGGTGGACGATTGCGGCAAAATCATCAGCCCGCTGCTGGTGGACGGCCAGGTCCACGGCGGTATCGCGCAGGGAATCGCGCAGGCGCTGTACGAGGAAGTGGTTTACGATGAAAACGGACAGCTCCTCACGGCAAGCCTGATGGATTACGCGGTGCCGAAGGCCGACATGCTGCCGCATTTCGAATGTGCCAACACGGTCACGCCAACGCCGGTCAATATGCTCGGCGTCAAGGGCGTCGGCGAGGCGGGCACGATCGGCTCGACGCCGTGCGCCGCCAACGCGGTGATCGACGCGCTGAAACCGTTCGGGATCCGGCATCTCGACATGCCGCTCAAACCCGAGAAAATCTGGAACGCGATCCGCAACGCGAAGAAGGCATAGGACCAATGTTTCCAGCTTCGTTCGAATACCATCGCGCCGGCTCGGTAAAAGAGGCGCTTGCGATGCTCCGGCACTTCGGCGATGACGCCAAGCTGCTCGCAGGCGGCCATAGCCTGGTCCCGATGATGAAGATGAGGCTGGCGACGCCGGCCCATCTCATCGATATCGGCTCGGTGCGCGAGCTTTCCGGAATCCGCGAGGAAGCCGGAAGAATCGTCATCGGCGCCGCCAACACTCATCGCCAGGTCGAGACTTCCGCCGTCGTGCGCCAGAAACTCGGATTGCTTGCCGAATGCGCCGCGGTTATCGGCGACGTGCAGGTGCGAAATCGTGGAACGCTCGGCGGAAGTATGGCGCACGCCGATCCGGCCGCCGATTATCCTGCCGCGGTCCTCGCGCTCGACGGCGAAGTGGGCCTCGAAAGCGAATCCGGCGCGCGCAGCGTCAAGGCCGACGATTTCTTCATCGACCTGATGACGACCGCCGCGCAGCCGGGCGAAATCGTTACAGCCGTAAGGTTCACCCCGCCTGCGCCGGGCGCCGGCTACGCCTATTTGAAGCATCGCCAGCCCGCGTCAGGATTTGCGCTGGTGGGAGTCGCGGCGATCGTCACGCTCGACGGGAAGGGGAATTTCCAGAGCGTTCGTGTGGGAGTCACTGGTCTATGCGCGAAGGCGTTTCGCGCCAAGGCCGTGGAATCCGCGCTCGCGGGCAAAGGGCGCGACGCGACAGCCCAAGCCGCCGCGCACGTGACCGACGGCGCCGACGCGCTCTCGGACATCCACGCGTCGAGCGAATTCCGCTCCGAGCTTGCGCGCGTCTATACCCGGCGCGCGATCGAGCAGGCCGCGGCGCGCGCGAAAAGCTGACAAGCGCTCGAATCCGAAGCGCAGGTTATAAGTTGCGTCCACGATGAAAATCGCAGGCGAACAGTATCTTTCCGCCCCGCGCGAACAGGTCTGGGCCTTGTTCAACGACCCCGAGCGGCTCTCACGGCTGATCCCGGGATGCGAAAAGCTCGAAATCCTCGGCCCCGACGAGTACGCCGGCACCATCAACGTGGGAATCGCCTCGGTCAAGGGCGTTTACTCGGGCAAGCTCAAGCTCGAGGACAAGCGCGCGCCCGAGCATTACAAGATGCAAGTCGACGGCAAGGGCAAGCAGGGCTTCGTGCGCGGCTCGGGCACGCTCGATCTCGAGGCGAAGACGCCGGATGAGACGCTGGTGCGCTACGCGGGCGACGTGCAGATCGGCGGGCCAGATCGGAA
>JAKAVX010000177.1 GCA_021827465.1 Deltaproteobacteria bacterium
CAAGCATCCCAAGCCCGAAAATCCCCGCAACGAACAGGTAGGTCGTTCCCGCGAATCCCATCAGGGTCGGCAGCGCTCCGACCGCGATCAGTATGATGCTCGCGGCGATGATGACCGGGTTTTCGAGCGCGCGCCCGTTGCGCGGCTCGGGCAGCAGCCGGATCCCTGCGCGCTCGTAGTCGTCGCGATAGAGCTTCGCGATCGCGAGCGAATGGGGCAATTGCCAGAGAAACATTATCCCGAAGAGCACCCACGGCTCGGCGTTGAGACTTCCCCGCGAGGCGGCCCATCCCGCAACGGGAGGCAGCGCGCCGGGAATCGCGCCGACCAGATTGCACATCCAGGAGACGCGTTTCAGCGGCGTGTAGGCGGCGAGGTAAATCGTGGTTATCGAGGCGGTGACCGCGGCTGCCAGCCAGTTGACCGTCAGCAGCAGATAGACGAGCCCGCCCGCGCCCGCGATCAGCCCGAAGCATAGCGCCTCGGACGGGCGCAGGCGTCCGTCGGGCAGCGGGCGATAGCGCGTGCGATTCATGCACGCGTCGGACTCGCGTTCGATATACTGGTTGAGGGCAAGCGTGCCGCCCGAAGCGAGCGCGGTGCCTATCATCAGATTGAGCGCGACCGCAAGATCGAAGGACCCGGCCGCGCCCAAGTAAAAGCCGGCCAGCGTGGTCACCAGGACCATCGAGGTAACCCGCGGCTTGGTCAGCTCAAGATAACCGCCGAGGCGATTGCGGGAGAGTTCGGCCCGCGATTCGATTGCTATCTCGCGCGCGTTCATACCGTGACCTTGCGCTCGAAAGTGCCGCCCACCCGCTCGCGCGAAGCGGGTTCCGGCACCCTGCGCGGCCGGCCGTAGAGCCGAAACGCGCGGATCGTCATCGCGACGCTGGCGGCGAGCACCCCCGCGCCGACCGCAACGTGCGCCGAGGCGGGAATCGCCGCCCCGTCAGTCCATACCGTCATCAGCCCGAGCAGGATCTGGAGCCCGAGCAGCAGCACCAGTCCCTCGGCAAGCCGCACGAGCCTCGGCTGATCGAGATGCGAGCGGAACACGCGGATCGACGTCCACAGCACGAAAAAGGCGACCGCAATCGCGCCGCCCAGATGCGCGTAGTCGGAGATCATCGCCTCGCTCACCGCGCGCGGAACCGCCGGCCCCGCGAAAATCGGAAAGTCCTTTATCGCAATCGCGTCGTTTACGAAGCGCACCACCGAGCCGATCACGATCTGGCAGTAGACGACCACCGTGGTGATCACGCTGAGCGTCGTCAGCGGAACCTGGTGCGGCGGTTCCTTAAGATGCGGCGCGTCCTCGAACCACGCGCTGGTAAAAATCGCAAGCCCAACCGCCGTGCAGAAGAAGATGATGGCGGTGCTGGTATGCGCCATCGCAATCGGCAGCGGAATCCCGAGCAGCACCGTCAGCCCGCCGAGGATCGCCTGGGCTACTACCAGTCCGAAGGCCGCGATCGCGGTGTTGCGCACTATCTGCCGCCCCTCAGTCATCAGCGCCCACAGCATCATCGTGAGCGTCAGGACAACGACGACCCCGGCGACGACCCGATGGGCGTACTCGTACCTGACTCCGCCGACCAGCGGCGGTATCAGTTTGCCCCACGCGAGCGGCCAGGTCGGCACCGATAACCCCGACCCGGTCGACATCACCAACGCGCCCACGAAGAGCAGAAAAAAAGTGACGCACGCCAAAAGCACCGCAAAGCGATGCATCGCGGGCGCCGTCGACGGCTTGGACAAAGGCTCGTTTTCCACTTCCAAGACTCAGATCATCCGAAAATACGTGCGGATACGCATCAGGCTCCGCCCGTCGCGCGCCCGGGCCGGGCCAGGGCGCAAGGCAGACCGGTAACTTACTCGCAAGCGGCTCGATTTACCAAGCTTTTGCTGCGATGGCAATCGGCGCGATCCGCGCGGATATCGTTCCGGCTGAGCCGCGCTGCAAGGGCGGTCGCAACCGGCGGCCCAGCCGAGCCGATCGATATCAGTGACAAGACATTAATCTGTTGCGCCAAAATAAGGAAGTTTTGCGCAAGGGGTTATCGGGCTTTGCCTGCCCGGTTTGCGTCGCGCTCGGATTCCGCTACAACTCGCCTTGAGTTGGCGGAGAAACTTTATGACATCCGGGTCCAATCCTGACACCCTATCGAGCGCCGCCGAGCGCGCCAGGTCGTCGTTCGCCACGCTTTCCGAAGCCTTCGACTACCAGGCGCGCAAGTACGGCTCGCGCACCTTCCTAAGGCAAAAGCGCGACAAGGTCTGGCGCGACTTTTCCTGGAGCGCGATTGCCGAAGGGGCGGCGAAACTGCGCGCCGGGCTCCTGCGCTTCGGAATCAAGCCGGGTGACCGGGTTGCGATCCTCGCCGACAACTCGCCCGAGTGGGTGATCGTCGACCAGGCCGCGCTCGGACTGGGCGCAGTCGTGGTTCCGCTCTACACCACCAGCTCCGCCGACGAAACGCGCCACGTAATCAACGATTCCGGCGCGCGCGTGGTCGCAGCGAGCGGCGATGAACTGGTCAAAAAGCTGCTCGGCTTCGGAAGCTCGATTCCGGGAGTCGAGTCGATTATCGCGATCCATCCGGGAGCGTCGGCGCGCGAGCGCTCGTTTGGAACGGCGCCCGTGATGACGCTGGAATCGGCCAGCGCCGCAGAGCCCGCTCCGGTCGCCACCGGCAAACGCGACGACCTCGCCACGTTCATCTACACCTCGGGCACGACCGGCGACTCCAAGGGCGTGATGCTCACGCACGGGAACATCCTGTCCAACGCGGCAGACTCGATCGAGGTGCTGGGCCTGAACGAGACCGACTCGACCCTTTCGTTCCTGCCGGTGGCGCATTCGTTCGAGCGCACCGGCGGCTATTACGCGGTCGCGCTCGCGGGCGGAACGATTTGCTACGCCGAAGGACTGGCGCAGGTCGCCGGCAACTTGCTGGAGACCAATCCTACCGTGGTGCTGGTGGTGCCGCGGCTTCTCGAAGTGATACACACGCGCGTCAGGCGCATGGTCGAGGCCGGTTCGCCGCTGCGGCGCCGGCTGTTCGAAGCGGCGTTCGGCGCGGGAATGCGCGCGACCGAATATCGCCTTCGCGGAGAGCCGCTTCCGGTGACCCTTGCGGCGCAGATGGCGCTGTATCGAAAGCTCGTCTTCCATCGCATCCGCGCGATCTTCGGCACCGGCCTTCGCTACCTGGTCTCGGGCGGCGCGCCGCTCTCGCCGGATATCTTCCGCTTCTTCGCCGCCGCCGAAGTTCCGCTGGTCGAGGGTTACGGGCTCACCGAGGCCGCGCCGGTCGTTTCGGTCAACCTGCTCGGCGGCGGGACCAGGATCGGAACCGTCGGGCGCGCGCTTCCAAGCGTCAAGGTCAAAACTGCGCCCGACGGCGAGCTGCTGGTGTACGGGCCGAACGTGATGAAGGGATATTTCCGGCTCGATCACGACACCCGCGAGGCGATCGATTCCCAGGGATGGCTTCACACGGGCGACATGGCCGAAATCGATCCCGAGGGTTTCATCCGGATCACCGATCGCAAGAAGGAAATCATCGTGCTCTCGGGCGGCAAGAACATCTCGCCCGCCAAACTCGAGAACAAGCTCGTCGGCGATTCCTTTATCGCGCAGGCGTGCGTGGTCGGCGACCGAAGAAAGCATCTGGCGGCGCTTCTGGTGCCGAACCTGGAAAACCTGCACGACTTTCTCAAAGAGAACGGACTTCAGGGCAAGCCGGTCGAGGAAATCGCGCGTTCGCAGCAATTGCGCGCGCTCTTCCAGGCGCGCCTGCGCGAGCTTAACAAGCATCTCTCCGACGTCGAGGCGATCGTCGGCTTCTCGATCGTCTCCGAGCCGTTCACGCAGGAAAACGGCGAGCTTACGCCGACGCTCAAGCTCAGGCGCAAGATAGTCCAGGCGCATTACCGCGATCGGATCGAAGCGATGTACGGCGGCGACTGACGCCCGCGCGATAGCTCCCGTGAGCGAACGCCTCGGCAAAGCTTCATCGTGCGCATGCGAATCGATCGTCCGCGCGACGATCCTGAATCCGATCGCGCCCGAGCGTTTCGAGTTCGTAAAAGATGGAGCGCTCGCGATAGGCGGCGGCGGAACGATCCTCGCCGTCGGCGAGTACCGCCCGATACTTCGCGCTTATCGCGGCGCGAAAGTCGTCGACCTGACGAGCCGGCTCGTGATTCCCGGCTTCGTCGACACGCACACGCATCTGCCGCAGTATCCGGTCGCCGGACTTCACGGCAAGCAACTGCTCGACTGGCTCGATTCGTTCATCTACCCGGCGGAACGAAACTTCACGCCCCGCGCGGCGGCGCGCCTTGCGCCGGTTTTCTTCGCGCGGCTCCTATCCTGCGGCGTCACGACGGCGGCGGTTTACTGCTCGGTGCGGAAGGAGAGCACGCGGATTGCGTTCCGCGCGGCAAAGCGCTCGGGAATTCGCGCGATAATCGGCAAGGCGATGATGGATCGGAACGTGCCGCGCTTCCTCTGCGAAACCACCGACGGCTCGCTTCGCGCGAGCGAGGAGTTGTGCCGTGAATGGAACGGCGCGGAGCGCGGGCGGCTGATGTACGCGTTCACGCCGCGCTTCGCGCCAAGCTGCAGCGCGGTCCTGATGCGCGAGGCGGCGCGGATGGCGCGCGCGAACGGCGTCCATATCCAGACCCATCTTGCGGAGAATCGCGCCGAGGTCGAATGGGTGCGAAAGCTCTTTCCGAAAGCCGCAAGCTACGCCCACGTGTACGAAAGCGCGGGGATGCTGACCCCCAAAACCATTCTCGCCCACTGCATTTATCTCGGTGCGCGCGAGCGCTCGCTAATCGCGCACAACGGATGCGGCGTGGCCCATTGCCCGGCGTCCAACCTGTTCCTCAAGAGCGGGATGATGCCGCTAAGGGAGATGCTCGATTCGGGCCTCAGGATCGGACTCGGCTCGGACGTCGCGGGCGGACCGACGCTCGACCCGTTCGCCGCGATGCGCGCCGCGATATACGTCGCGAGCGCGCGCGCGTTCGCATCGGGCGTTCGCGCCCGCGCGCGGGCCATCGATGTGAGCACGGCGTTTTTTCTTGCGACGATGGGCGGCGCGGCGGCGCTCGGGCTGGAACGCGTGACGGGAAACCTCGCACCGGGGAAGGACGCCGACTTCGTGGTGATTAATCCAGAGGTATTCGACGGCGGGCGCGGAGTTTACCCTGAAGTCGATAGCGCGGACGCGATTCTCTCACGGCTGGTGTTCCTTGGCGATGAACGCGCGGTGGAAATGACCTACGTCCGCGGCCGTCGATGCTATCCGGCTGACTGAAGCGAACGCCCGTCGCGATGAGTCGGCCACGTCCGCGCGCCTGACCGCAGGCAACGCCGATCGGCATCGCGCTCTTCAAAAAGCAAAGGCGGACAGCCTTGGGCCGTCCGCCTCGATTCGCACATATCATTTCGCGAGCGGGTGGATTCCCGCTCTACTCGGTTTTTGCGCCGCCGTTTTCCTGAGCGAGCAGTTCGTGGATGGTGACGAGCTTCTTGATCACGTAGGAGCGCCGCCCCTTCGGCGTCTGCACCTCGATATCGTCGTCCGCGCCCTTGCCAATCAGCGAGCGTCCGAGCGGCGAGGACAGCGAGATGCGGTTCTGCGCGCCGTCGACTTCCTCGGGGACGACGATTTCGTACCCGCTGATCACGCCCTCGTCGAGGTCTTCGAGCTCGACCCTGCTTCCAAGCCCCACGGTTTCGCGCGGAATCGAGTCGAGATTGATCGTCGAGAGTTCCGCGACCCGCGCCTCGAGGTTGTTCAGCCGCGCCCGCAGGAATTCCTGGCGCTGCTTCGCCATCGCCCACTCCGCGTTCTCCGAGAGGTCGCCATGGGCGCGCGCGCGCTCCAGTTCCTTGGGCAATTCGACGGTGAGTTCGCGCTTGAGATTCTCCATCTCCTTGCGCAAGCGCTTGACTACCGGAAGTTCAACCATAACCGCTTCGTCCCACCTTCAAAAAGAATATCACATCCCGCCGGCGTCAGTCGGCAACGATCGAGGTAAGGCTTCGGTTGACGCCGACAA
>JAKAVX010000178.1 GCA_021827465.1 Deltaproteobacteria bacterium
AGGGCGCGGGTGACAAAGGGATGATGTTCGGCTACGCGTGCGACGAGACGCCCGACCTCATGCCGATGCCGATCTGGCTCGCGCATCGCCTCGCCCGGCGGCTCTCGGAGGTGCGCCGTGCGAACGTGCTGCCGTACCTGCGCCCCGACGGCAAGACCCAGGTCTCGATCCGCTACGAGAACGGGCGTCCCGTCCGCCTCGAGACGGTCCTGATCTCCACTCAGCACCAGCCCGGGCTGGATCTCGAGACCCTGCTCAAGCCCGACCTCGTCGATCACGTCGTCGGGCCCCTGCTGCCCCGCGACCTCGACACCGAGGGCTTCCGGATGCTGGTCAACCCGACCGGCCGCTTCGAGCTCGGCGGACCCCGCGCCGACGCGGGTCTCACCGCGGCGCGTTCGAGCTATCTCGCGGGGTTCCACGGCAGCTCCAACGTACTTGCAGGAAAGCGCTACGGCATCCCGGTGTTCGGAACGATGAGCCACAGCTTCATCATGGCGTGCGAGGGCGAACGGCGCGCGTTCGAGGACTTCGCCCGCAGCTTCCCGAAGCTGAGCACGATGCTGGTCGATACGTACGACACGATCCGGGGCGTGCATAACACCGTGGAGATCGCGCGCAAGCTCAAGGCCGAGGGGATCAATATCCAGGCGATCAGGCTCGACAGCGGCAACCTCGAGCAGTTGAGCAAGCAGTCGCGCAAAATCCTCGACGACGCCGGACTGCACGACATCGCGATTTTCGCGAGCGGAAACCTCGACGAGTACAAGGTTGCCGACCTGCTGCGCGCCGGCTCGCCGATCGACGCCTTCGGAATCGGAACCGCGCTCACCACCAGCGACGACGCGCCCGCGGCCGACTATACCTACAAGCTGAGCGATTACGACGGACGTCCGCGGCTCAAAACCTCGGCGGGAAAAATCTCGCTTCCGGGCAGAAAGCAGGTGTTCCGCGCGCTCGACGGCATGGGGCACTATCGCGGCGATATCGTCGGCCTTATCGATGAGAGCGCGGCGAGCGTCAAGCGCGAGTTCAAGCCCGAGGCCGAAAACGTCACCGCGATGCTCGAAGTGCTGCTCGAAAATGGAAAGCGCGTTTCCGCGCAGTCGACGCTCGCTGAATCGCGCGAACGGTTCCTCAAATCATTCGAGGCGCTCGACCCGCGTTACAAGGCGATCCGGAGTCCCGATCCGTATCCGGTCAAGCATAGCGCCGCGCTTGGCGCGATGATCATCGGCGAGAAGCTTCGCGCGGAGACGCTCCAGGACTGATCCCGTCGGCGCCGGCGAAAAAGGCGCCGCAAACAGCCGCGCCCCGGCTTGCGGCGGCCTGCGGAATCCCCGGCCCGACCGCCATTATCGGCGCGCCGCGTTCGTTTCCGGCCTCCGGGCCGCCACGGTTGCGATTCTGCAGAACCTCGAAAAACTTTCCTTTCCACAGGGGCACAAAGTTCTTCAGCACCGCGCGAATCTGCGGCACCCGCGGTATTCCGTAGCAGGGTGGATCACCGAGCGCCACTACCACGCGCTCAGCGTGCGCAAGCTCCGTGAGCTTACGCTCGATCTCGGAAGGCTTCGAGAGCCCGGACGAAAGGAAGTAGCTCACCGGCGCGCTGAATTGCTTGAACACAACTTCTGCTGCGCCTCTGCTGTCGAGGATGACAGCATGCTTGCCGCGCACCGAGTCGAGTACGCGCGACCATTCCGCAGTCTGCCGGGGCGAAGCCCATAACCCGGCAGTCTGCGCGCTCCGTATGTTCGTCGTCCACAACCCCTTGAAGTAAAATGCAGGCAGTATCCACGAAATCACCCCTACCATTACAAGGGCTGCAGCCAGGCGCCGATAAGCGGGGCCTATATCCGCAGCGGCGGCGACGCCGAGAAAAAGCAGATACGAATAATAGGCCCACGACCAGCGATTCCCGAAAAACAACGTGATAAACGCCAGATGGAGCAGGGCGCAGGTGATGACCAGTTCGTCCCTTGCCGACGCCTCGGCTGACGACCCGGTTAATCGCCGGCGCAGAGCGGCAATTGCGGCCGTGACCAGGTATAGAGTCGCCAGTATCCAGAATCCGGCAACAGTGCCCAAATAGTAGAACCAGCCCTCGCTCGGATCGTACCAAAATAGCCGGCCCTCACCTCTGAAGAATCCAAAATGCCGCGCCTGGTAATTCTTCATTCCGGTGATTGGAGCCACGGTGTGGAGGAGCGGCGAAAAACCGAAATCGCTCGCCAGAAGAATCAGCAGGCCCACGAAGATGATCGCAGCCGGAGCGACAGCTCGCATCGAGGCCCGTATCCTGTCCGCCGAACGGTCGCGAATCTCGATCGCTATCAGAACCAGCAGAAGTAGCGAGTAGAGATATCCCATGCTCGGCTTCGCGAGTACCGCGGCAGAACCGAACATCAGCGCTCTCGGCTTGTTTCCGAGCGTCTGTGCTGCCAGCCCTTGGGAGATGAGGACTGCCTCTAACGCTTGCGAAAGGCTCCAATAACTTGTCTGCACCGCGTAGCCCATGGCAACCACAATGATTGCGATTCCGAACGGGCCGAATCGAAGGCGGGACGCGACGCGGGCCAGCGCCAGGACAATCAGGAGGTCGCACACTGCCATTGCCGCCTCGTACGAGGACGGCGCGGTGCCGAACAGGCCGAACCAGGTCTGCCCCGCGAAGGCTGCAAGGAGTCCGTAAGGATAGGCAAAGTCTATTGTCGGCCGATATCCGTGAGAGATCAGATATTGAACGGTCAGGTTGGCGCCCCAATCGCAGAAGCCGAAGGCGTCCAGGGACATGCTGAGCGGAAGCCCGATGATACCGAGCAGAAGGATTTCAGCGCCGAAGAGCGCAAAATATTTCCAGAAGCGCGCGCGCTCCGAACCCCCGTTCACATCCGGCTCCTCTCCTGCTCCGCGTCCGTCTTGTGCAGGCATTCGCTATCGTAGCGTTGGCTTGCGCCCGCCTTCGAGACCGCCAGCTAGAGAAGCAATTCAGGAATCCGGAGGCAAGGAGCGATTGTTATCCGGCGGCGCGCCGGCCCGGGCGTCCGCCGCCATCCGGGCGGCCCGCGCGAGCCCCTGGCGGTCGAAGACCATCACGAGCTTTCTCATGAACGGATTTCCCTTCGGCAGGCCCACGAGCCTTTTTGGATAGGGGAAATACACCCGAAGAGCGAACGGGCCGTAGGCGTTGATTATCGGCTTGACCGCGTCATACGAACCGACCACGCCCACGCTGATCTTGTCGTCGCGCCACGGCCCGAGCCACAGCCCGTTGCGATTGTAAACCGTTTGTCCGAGCGCCCAGTTGGCGGGCAGGAAACCGAGCGTTTCGGCCCGAAGCGGGGTCAGGCTCGAAAGATTGCGACCGCTGGCTACGTAACGCTCGGCGGCGAGAAGAAGTTGTTCGAATCGCGCGCGATTGAACGCTATCTGCCAGTCGACAGCGTGGGCGCTACGGTAGGGAGCGAGTGCGGCGGGATCGGGCCGGTAGAGCAGCACGCCGCCTGCCTTGATCGGTTCGACGCCGAGAGTTGACAGGATCGGCTTCCACCAGCTTCCTTCGCCCGGGTCGGCGACAACCACGGCGCCGACGTTGTGCACGGCGAGAAAGGCCTTGAGTTGCGGTCCCGGGTCGGGGATGGCCCTCCTGAAGTGGAACGTCTCGACTATCGGCCAGCGCTGGAAGTCGTCGATCACGGTGGGGCCCGTGTGGCCTTCCGCCATCCGGAAGTACATCCCGGTCTCGGCCTGCCAAAGCATGCTGTTTCCCATCCCGCCGTACGGCAGGATGACGATGGTTTCGTCCTTCGCCAGGTATTTCCGGTAAAGCGCGCCGGAGAAAAACGCGGGCGTATGCGCGGGCGTGGTCCAAAAACGTGCGCTTGGATTCGGAAGCATGAACACGACGACCGCGGCCGCGCCCGCGATTCGTACCGCCCGAGAACGCGCGTCGTCGCTGGCCCACAACGCCGCGCTCAAAGCCAGCGCGAGGAACGCGAAAAGCATGAACCTGCCGGGCAGCGCGCTCCTCAGCAGCGGCAGATGATCGAAAAGCCCCCACGGCATCACGAACAGCATGATCCCGCCGATGTGAAGGCGCGGCCCGATGGAAGCGGCCACGGCCACCGCAAGAAATATCGCCAGCGTTCTGCCAAGCTGCGTATCCCATCGCGAGCGCAGGAAGGAAACGGCGATCGCCGCAAGCGGAAGCGCGACATACGCGTCGGCTTCGGGAGGAATCGGAAACCGCGACGAAACGCGCTCTAGGATCGAGTTCGCGCCGAGCAGGTTGGTTGGCGTTGGTACCAGGAAGTTCAGCAGATCGCAGGAAAACGCCTTGGGCGAGGCGAGCGAGCCGTGCGGGAAGCCGAACGCGAAAAGGTAGTAGACGTACGGCGTCGCGGCGACTATCGCGAGTCCATAGCTCGCTCCGATCGGCATTGCCGCGCCGCGAAGCTTTCGCTTCCATTCCTCCGAGCCGACCGCGTATGCGATCGCGAACGCAACCGCGCCGAATACGGCCTCAATCGCGAATAACTCGAGCGACGTGCCGAACGTGACGAACAGCAACAGCGCCATCACGGGGACGAACAGTTTCGTTGAGATCCGTTGCTCGACGAACAACAGGACGAGCAGGACCGCCAAAGGAATCGGAAAAACGTAGAGCAGGAAAAGCTGCCCGAGCATGTGGCAGAGGATAAACGGCGAGAATCCAAAAATGTACCCCGCGAGCGTCGAGGGCCAGTATCGTCCCGTGATATGGCGCGCGAGGAGAAATGCACTCCATGCCGCGATAGCGGGTCCCATCAGGGACATCACGTTGAACGTTCCGACGAGGCCCAGTACACGGGTAATGGGCCACGCGCCGAGCGCCAAAATCGGCATCGACACGACCCACGCGAGGTTCACACCCGAAGGCGACCAGACGATCTTGCAAAGAAACGGATCAATGCGATGGGTCAGCGCGTAGGGCCACCATCCAAGCGTCCACATCATCAGGGATGGATCGTGATTACGCGCCCCAGCGCCAATTCGTGTGAAAAAATGCGGCGGGCAAATTCCCCGCCCGAAGAAAATCAACGAGAGAAGCAGATATCCAAGAAACGCGCACAGGCCTGCTCTGTCGCGCGCAGGGGCGCGAGCCCTCGATCCTGACGCCTTACCGGAAAACTCATCGAGCGCCGGGCGTCTGCCGGCAAGCTGCCGCGTCTCAAGTTTCAATTGCTCGATGGAACCGTACCCGACGCCGATTTACTGGCGCGCGCGGGAAACTCGCGCGGCCGCGCGCTCGAACCAAGCGCCCGCGCCGCCTCCCTGAGGCATCGCTCGGTCGTCGGCCAGTCGATACACGGGTCGGTAACCGAGACGCCGTACCTAAGTTTCCCGGGATCGTCGGCGAGCGACTGGTTTCCCGCCTCGATATTGCTCTCTAGCATCGCGCCCATTATCGCGCCGCTGCCCGCCACCATCTGATCGACCAGCGCCCCGAATACGGCGGGCTGTTTGCGGTAGTCCTTGCTGGTCTGCGCGTGCGAGCAATCGACCATCACGTGCGGTTCCAGTTCGGCCGCGGCGAGAAGCGCGACGCACTGCGAGATGCTTGCGGCGTCGTAGTTCGGCTTGCGCCCGCCGCGCAGAACGATATGCGTGTCGGGATTGCCGGTGGTGCGGATGACGGCGGTGACGCCTTCCTGGTTGATGCCGACGAAACTATGGGGCCGGCGCGCGGACTGGATCGCGTTGATCGCGACCTGGAGATTGCCCTCGGTGGAATTCTTGAACCCGACCGGCATCGAGAGCCCGCTTGCCATCTCGCGATGGGGTTGCGACTCGGTCGTGCGCGCCCCGATCGCCGACCATGAGACCAGGTCGGCGATGTACTGCGGCGTGATCGGGTCGAGCATCTCGGTTGCCGCCGGAAGGCCGAGGCGGTTGATATCGAGCAGCAGCGTACGGGCTATGCGCAGGCCCTCGGTGATGTCGCAGCCGTCGTCCATGTGCGGGTAGTTGATCCGTTTCTTC
>JAKAVX010000179.1 GCA_021827465.1 Deltaproteobacteria bacterium
ATCACGCGCGATTTTCTCCACCAAAATCAAAAAACTCACAAACTCTCAGAATGACAACAAAAATGGCCGCTTCTGTCATTCTGAGCGAAGCGAAGAATCCCATTCCACAGCCCTCCGCCGGTAACGTATTTATGGGACGCCACACTAGGTTCGCATCTCGATCCGGTTTACTACATCGTTGACGCCGAATACGTACCAGGCGTCGTTCTCCGCCATCTCCTTTTGCCGCTGGTCGATCGCAAGGCCTTCGAGCATGACGATCCCGCGCCGCGCGCCGACCCGGATCTCTCCCGCGTCAACCATCCTGTCTTTTTCGAGCGCGGCGCGGACCGCGTCGACGATTTCGAAATCATTGTCCTCCTGGGCGGGCGACACCTCGATTCCGTTCACCACGTCGCGCGTCCCCGGCACCCACCATGCGAGAACTCCCGCAAGCCGCTTCTGCGCAAGGCTGCCGACCCGGCCGTCGAGCGTGACGGTTCCGTCCTCGACCGCGATTTGGATCGTGCAGGGCGATTCCTTCGGGGCCTCGCGTACCGTCTTGAGCGCGCCGGCGTCGCGAACCGCGATCGCGCACTCCGAGAGCGCCAGCTCGCCGGCAAGCCCGTCGCGCACCGCGTCGCGAATCTCCCCGTCGCCCATCCGACGCGCCGGGGCGACTTTCAGGCGGTCAACCACGCCGCGCGGACCGGGTATCGCGCCGGCGCGCTCGAGCGCGATTCGCTTCGCTGCGACGCTCTCGACCTCGCCTTCGAGCAGAACAGTCTGGTCGCCGAGGTAATCGATATGGAGCGGGTAGCGATGCAGGTTGACGCGGGTCTCGAATTCGAGCGCGCCGCGCAGCTCCCGGACTATCCTCTCGCGCGCGGACTCGTCATCTCTTTCGTCGCTCATGGTATGTCCCGGCGGTCGCGGCCCGAAACCGCAACAGCGTGCAACCACCTACGGCGCTTTTCCACCGCTTTGAAATTGCTATTTGACGGTCTTTGCCAGCTCCGCGAACCTTTCCCATGGCGTGGCTATCCAGGTCTCGGTCGTGGCATGGCCGAAGGAGCGAACGATGAGCGCGACCTTGGTCGCGGTCTCCGCGTCAGGCGCCTCGAATATATCGATATAGTCGGTCGGGCCGAGGACCGCGTAGTTGGCGACCCATTTGACGCTGTGACACTCCTTCTTGATGCGATCCGCCACCTGTTTGTTCAAATCGACGACCCGTTCGGGCTTGGTCACCGCTTCGGGAGAGAGCCGGGTAAGCATGACGTACGTGGACATCTGAACACCTCCGTCTGCCCGAGGCTCCGCTGGCCCCGGCGGCAGGCGAGGCCACGCGAAGCCGGCGATTTTAAGCCGCAATATTTACCGAGCAATAGCCTTGCCAGCGAGCGCCATGTCCCGCTCGCAGGCGCTGCGCGCGCGGCGCTGGGCAATGGCGCGGATGGCTCCAATGCAGTCGCGCGCGGATGGACCCTTTTGTGACAGCCGCGCGACGCGCCCGGCGCGGCTCAGCCCTTAACCACCGCGAAAGGCTTAAGGCGCGCGACGCGCTGCGTAACGCCGGCGGCTTCCATCACCTCGACGACTTCGGCGACGTCCTTGTAGGCGGAAGGCATCTCCTCGGCGACGCCCGCCCGGCTCTGCGCACGTACCGTTACGCCGAGCGCGCGAAGTTCCGCGTACAAATCGCGCCCGCGCGCTTCCTTCTTTGCCTGGGTGCGGCTTTTCACGCGGCCCGCGCCGTGGCACGACGAGCCGAACGTCTCGCGCATCGCCGCGGGAAGCCCGATCAGCACGAACGAATAACGTCCCATGTCGCCGGGGATGAACACCGGCTGCCCGAGTTCGCGCAGGCTTTGCGGCAATGCCGGATTGCCCGGCCCAAACGCGCGGGTCGCGCCCTTGCGATGGACGCACACCTCGCGCTTTTGCCCGCCGACGGTGTGCTCTTCGAACTTCGCGATGTTGTGGCAGACGTCGTAGATGAGCGAGAAGCCAAGCTCGCGCGGCCCCACGCCGAGCGCCTGCATGAATGCGCGCTCCGAGAGATGCATCATCACCTGCCGGTTGCACCACGCGAAGTTGGCCGCCGCCGCCATCGCGCCCAGGTACGATTGCCCCTCGGGCGAGACGATCGGCACCGCGGCGAGCTGGCGGTCGGGCAGCGTGATTTCATACTTCGCCATCGCACTCCCGATCACGCGCAGGTAGTCGTCGCAGGTCTGATGGCCAAGGCCGCGCGAGCCGGAATGAATCAGCACAGTGACCTGATCCGCCTCCAGCCCGAGCGCCGCCGCGACCTTTGGCTCGTAGATCCGATCGACGCGGCTCAGTTCGAGAAAATGGTTGCCCGAGCCGAGTGTGCCGAGCTGCTTTTTGCCGCGATTGTAGGCGTGGACGCTGACTTTCTCGGGGTCCGCTCCGGCCAGCCTGCCGCCCTCCTCGGTATGGTCGAGATCGGCCTGTTTGGCGTAGCCGGTGCGCAGCGCCCAGTGCGCGCCCTCGACCACCAACTGCTTCATCTCCTCGACCGAAAGCCCCGGAATCGCGCCCTCGGAGCCGACGCCTGCGGGAATCGTCGCAAAAAGCTCGTCGGCGAGTTCTTCGACCCTCCCTTCGACGTCAGGGTATTTGAAATTGGTGCGAATCAGGCGCACGCCGCAGTTGATGTCGTAGCCGACGCCGCCGGGCGAGATAACCCCCGCGTGCGCGTCGATAGCCGCGACGCCGCCGATCGGAAAGCCGTATCCCCAATGGATATCCGGCATCGCGAGCGAGTAACCGACAATTCCCGGCAGACAGGCGACGTTGGCGACCTGGGTCAGCGCGGGATCGTCGCGAAGCTCGTCCATCATCCGGGCGTTCGCGTAAATCCGCCCCGGCACCAGCATCGCGCCGTGGCGCGGGATCTCCCACAGGTAGTCATGAATCTTGACGAATTCCATCGGAGTCACTCAGGGGCAATTGATATGCCATCGCGAGCACATCTCTGTTGCAAGAGCCAAACTCGCACTTATCGCAAGCGCAAAGGATTCGAGGCTGCGCCTTTGGCGATGCGATGGCACGGAATATGTGTTCCTTACAAAGCTGAGGAATCGCCAGATGGATGAAACGAGGCTCCTGCTGGTCGGCGACGTGATGCTCGGCCGGGGCGTCAACGCGGTTCTTCGACACGCCCGCGCCGAGTATCCGTGGGGCGATACGCTTCCGCTCTTTGGCGAAGCGGATTTCCGCATCTGCAACCTGGAATGCGCGATCTCGGGCCGCGGCGAACCGTGGCCCGACAAGGCTTTCCATTTCCGCACCGACACGAAAAACGTGGCCGTGCTCGGCGCGGCGCACATCGACGCGGTATCGCTGGCGAACAATCACGCGCTCGATTTCGGTTACCAAGCGCTCTCGGACACGGTGACTGTCCTCGACGCGGCCCGGATACCGCACGCCGGCGCTGGCAGAAGCACCCTTGAGGCTTTCCAGCCAGCGTGGGCACGCGTTGGCGCAAGGACGATCGGGATGGTCGCATTCACCGACAACGAGCCGGAATGGGAAGCGGGCGAGGCGCGCGCCGGCATCGCGTACGTTCCTGTCGACTTCGAGGAAGATCGCGCGCGGCTCCTGTTCGAGACGATCGAGAAGGCGCGGCCTCGATGTGAGATCATGGTCGTCGCGGCGCATTGGGGACCGAACTGGGGCTACGAACCGCCGCATCGACAGATCCCGTTCGCCCGCAGGATGATCGATCTCGGCGCAGACGTCGTCTTCGGCCATTCGGGTCACGTGTTTCGCGCGGTGGAGATCTATCGCGGACGGCCGATCCTCTACTGCACGGGCAATTTCGTCGACGATTACGCAGTCGATGAAGTCGAGCGCAACGACGAATCCTTCATCTTCTTCGTCGATATCGGCCCTACCGGACCGACGCGGCTCCGGCTCTATCCGACGATCATCGCCCAATGCCAGGCGCGGGTCGCACCCGTCAGTCTCGCGGGCGAAATCGCGTACAAGATGACGCGGCTATGCGAAAAAATCGGCACGCAAACGCTCTGGCACGAGCATGAGGGATACCTGGAGATACCGATAGGACGCGCCGGGACATGAATTACGCGAGGCTCCGGCGATTGCGCCCGCGCGCGTGCACCATTCTTATCCGACCTTCTGCAGGAGCACGACCGAGCGGTTCTCGAGCCGCACGCGCGCGCCGGCCTCGTAAACCTCGCCTCCTTCGGTCGCAATCGACGCAACTGCGGTGTCGAGCACCTTGCGCCATCGCCTGCCCCATTCCTTGAACGGAAGCGTGAAATCGAGCGCGTCGTAATGGGCGTTGAACAGCAAGTAAAAGCTGTCGTCGGCGACGCGATTGCCGTTCATGTCCGGATAAAAGATTCCCTGCCCGTTTAGAAAAATTCCGATGCTTTTGGCGAACCCGACGTTCCAGTCCGCATCGCTCATCTTGGAGCCGTCGAACTTGAACCATCCGATGTCGGTCACTTCGTCGCCGTCGTGAATCGCGCGACCCTGGAAGAAGCGTCTGCGATGGAACACTGGATGGGCGCGGCGAAAGGCGATCAGCGAGCGGGTGAAATCGAGCAGCATGCGATCGACGCCGGCCCAATCGAGCCACGAAACCTCGTTGTCCTGGCAGAAGGCGTTGTTGTTGCCCCGCTGCGTGCGTCCGATCTCGTCGCCCCCGAGCAGCATCGGCACGCCCTGCGAAAGGAACAGCGTGGTGAGGAAGTTGCGTTTTTGCCGATCGCGTAGCCGGTTGATCTCCGGGTCGGCGGTCGGGCCCTCGACGCCGCAGTTCCACGAGCGGTTGTCGTCGTTGCCGTCGCGATTTTCCAAGCCGTTGGCCTCGTTGTGTTTCTGCTCGTAGGAAACCAGGTCCGAGAGCGTGAAGCCGTCATGCGCGGTGACGAAATTGACGCTCGCGAAGGGACTCCGGTTGTTCGTTTTGTAAACGTCGGAGCTTCCGGTGAAGCGCGAGGCGAACTTTCCAAGTTCCTGGTCTTCGCCGCGCCAGTAATCGCGCACCGTGTCGCGGTATTTCCCGTTCCATTCCGACCACAGCGGAGGAAAGTTTCCCACCTGGTAGCCGCCCTCGCCCACGTCCCACGGCTCGGCGATTAGCTTGACGCGCGAGAGCACCGGGTCCTGCTGAATCGTATCGAAGAAGGCGCTCAGACGGTCGACCTCGTGCAGCTCGCGGGCGAGCGCGGCGGCAAGATCGAACCTGAAACCGTCGACGTGCATCTCGACGATCCAGTAGCGCAGGCTGTCCATCACCATTTGCAGCGCGTACGGCGATCTCATGTTCAGCGTGTTGCCGCATCCGGTGTAATCCATGTAATGGCGCGGATCGCCGGAGGCCAGCCGATAGTAATTCGTATTGTCGATTCCGCGCATGCAAAGCGTCGGGCCGAGATGGTTGCCTTCGGCGGTATGGTTGTAGACGACGTCGAGCAGAACTTCGATTCCGGCCGCATGGAGCGCCTTGACCATCGCCTTGAACTCGCGCACCTGCTCTCCGAGCGTGCCGCTCGAGGAATAGCGAACGTCGGGCGCGAAGAAACCGATCGTGTTGTAACCCCAGTAGTTGGTCAGGTCGAGCGCCGCCAGGTAGCGCTCGGTCACGAAATGATGCACCGGCATCAGCTCGACCGCGGTCACGCCGAGCCGCTTCAGATGGTCGATCACTGCCGGGCTAGCAAGCCCCATGTAAGTGCCGCGAAGATTCTCGGGTACCTCCGGATGGCGGATCGTGAAGCCCTTGACGTGAAGCTCGTAGATTACGGTCTGATGCCACGGGATTTTCGGATGGCGGTCGGCGTCCCAGTCGAAAGCCGGATCGACCACCACGCTCTTCGGCATCAGCGGCGCGCTGTCGCGATTGTCCTTCTGCAGGTCTTCGGAAAACTCGCCGACCGCATAACCGAAAACCGCGTCGTCCCATTCGAGCGAGCGGTCGATTGCGCGCGCGTAGGGATCGAGCAGTAGTTTCAGCGGGTTGAAGCGCAGCCCCCTGTCG